>JBHGBF010000177.1:0-11968 GCA_041946865.1 Acidobacteriota bacterium
CCTTTGAACCTTTGAACCTTTGAACCTTTGAACCTTTGAACCTTTGAACCTTTGAACCTCTGGCTCATAGGACTCCTCCCCTGAAAAAGACAATTGGATGATCGCCACCAATGTCCAGAAGACAAACGACTCAGCCGGCCGATGGAAAGGGAAATCCACGCAGGCAAGGCCTGCAAAAACCGCGATTCCCGCCGCGGCGCCGGCTGGGGCACGGTGAACCGGCCGGCGGCCAGCGCACATCCACAAGGCCCCAACCGGAATCAGAAGCAGAAGGACGAACCCCGGGATCCCATGTTCTACAAGGACTTCCAGCCAATCGTTATGCGCGTGTTCCTGGTAGCCCAGGAAACGCCAGTCAGACTGATTCTTCGGCGTCGCAGCCGCCCATCTGGTTTCCCACTCCGGGTACCTGAGCGCGAAAGCACCGGGGCCATCGCCGAGAGTCAGCGTTCGGACCGAGGCGTGACTGACCACGATTCGCCAGATAAAAAACCGTCCCTTGATCAGTTCGCCAATCGGCCGGCCGGCCGACAGGACAGCAATAAGAGCTGTGAGCAGGGAGATCGCAATCAGGCCCGCGATCCGCCTCCGAAAGCAAGCAGACGGGAATAGCCAGGTGGCGCAGAGCACCAGGCAGATCGCGCCGACAATGGGCGCCCGTGAGCCCGTGACAATGATCCCGACGGCGATCAGCAGAGCGGCTGCGCCGGAAACCAGTTGGCTTCCCAATCGCTCCCCGCGCGGCACCCAGGTTAACGGGAGAAGGCAACTCAAGAACGCGGCCACGAAATTCGGATTCCCGAGAGTGGCGTACGTCCTCATCCGAACCGTGCCTGCCGGAGCGCCCTGCCAGCCCATCAGGCGGAAAAGATCGAGACCGAGATACTGAGCCACAGCGATACACGCCACGGCAACCGCTGACACCAGCAGGGCGTTGGACAGCGAAGCCGGGTTCGGTTTGAGCCAGGTAAGCAATAGAAAGGACGCCGGCGCAAGCAGGGCGATCAAAAGCGACTTCAGAGACGCGATGGGACCCCAGAGCGACGAAGCGGAAACGACGGCGAGCCAGGCCACAGCCAGCTTCTGAAGCAGCGACTCAAGCCGGAATTCGGCCCGCCTGCAGGACATGAGAACGATGAGTCCGGCCACGACCGAGACGGCCAGCAGGGCGATCTTCGGCGTGGAGAAAGGGGAGGTCAGGCCCGGTATGGAGATGAGGGGAACAGCGCAGGTGACCACGACCGCTGCAAGCTCGAGAAGCTTGGGCGTCGGCCGTTTCCCCAGCTGGGCGCTCGTTTCCCTCATCGCCGCGCATCATAACCCACTTTGCTCGTCGATTGTTAACGGGTTTCGGGTAAACTGCGAGGAGTCGGGAAAAAGCGCACGGAGCAGCCGGAGACCGAGATCATCTCGGCTTTACCGAAAGACGATGCTGATAGACAGTCACCTCCACCTTCAAGATCCGGTTTTCATCCCGGATTTTCAACAGGTTCTGAAGCGGGCGCGCGATGCAGGGGTGAAGGCCATGATCTGCAATGCCACCAGTGAAAAAGACTGGCCGAAGGTCCGAGAGCTGGCCCACCAGATACCCGAGATTGTACCGTGCTTCGGCATTCATCCCTGGTACCTGGCTCACCGGCAGACAGGTTGGCAGGACAGGCTTTCCGCGCTTCTTGAACGTGTCCCGTCAGCTATAGGAGAAGCAGGACTCGACCGCTGGTACGAAGACCGCGACGAAAAACAGCAAGAAGCAGTCTTCCGCGATCAGCTGGAGATCGCCCGGCACTACCGCAGGCCGATCATGGTTCATTGCCTGAAGGCCTGGGGCTGGCTCCAGCGAGTGCTGGACGAATTCGGGCAGCTGCCCGCGGGATTTGTCCTCCATGCCTACGGCGGACCCGTCGAGCTAATTAGTCCGCTTTACGAGAAGGGGGCCTTTTTCTCCTTCGCCGGCAATGTCCTGGACGAACGGAAGGTGCGGATGCAGGAGGCATTGAAAGCCGTTCCTTTGGACCGTCTTCTCCTCGAGACTGATTCCCCGGACCTGCCTCCGCCGGAGACGTATCGCGTAGGCCCGGCGCCAGCCCAGGGGCATCGCTACCGGAATGAACCGGCCAACCTGGCAGCGACGTTTCCTGCAATTGCCGCGCTGCGAGGCGAAGAGCCGGAGCAATTAGCTGATGTTCTTTGGAATAACGCTACCCGACTGCTCCAATCCATTCCAGGGTTGAACCTCCCGCAGTCAGCCGATATTAAGACTCATGATGCTCGATGACAGGTTCGTTCGTATACGCCAGCTGATCGGCAATCGGGGACTCCAGAAGCTTCACGGTTCGCGAGCCGCCATTGTCGGCCTGGGGGCCGTCGGTAGCTATGCAACCGAGGCGCTGGCCCGGGCAGGCGTCGGCCATCTCCGCCTGGTGGACTTCGATGTCGTCCGGCGCAGCAACACCAACCGGCAGCTCTTTGCCCTCGAATCAACACTGGGTCTCTGCAAAACCGAGATCGCGAGGCGAAGGGTTCTCGATATCAATCCGTCGTGCCGAGTCGAACCGCTTCGCCTGTTTGTCGACAAGCAAAGCCTCGGGATCGTTCTCGCCGGAGTTGTGGACGTCGTCATCGATGCGATTGATTCCGTCGGGCCGAAGATTGAACTGCTGTCCGAAGCGGCCGCAAGGGGGACCGCTGTGGTCTCGTGCATGGGCGCCGCGTTGCGAACAGACCCGACGCAGGTCCGCGTCGGTCCGTTGGCTGCGGTCGATCATTGCCCCCTGGCCAGGCGGGTGCGCAAGGAACTGAGAAAAAGAGGCGTTTCACTCGACCTTTGCTGCGTCTACTCGATCGAATCGGTGGCCGGACTGCGCAAGCGGGCTATCACTTTTGACCGGTCGGACGAGGAAGAGGCGCTGGCACGCGGGCGGAAGAGGCCGCACCGCTGCCTTGCAGTTGTGGCTCTGTGAGACGGGATTGACGAGCGCCGAATGACCTGTGCGGCGCGGCCGGCCGTCAGCGTGTCCTTCCCTGCCCCACCACCTGGTCGTAACGCGACACGCGGCCCCGGCCCAGGTTTTTCGAGTGATACAAGGCCTGATCGGCATGTTCGATCAGTTCGTTCAGCGTCTCGCCGTCAGCCGGGAAAGTGGCACATCCTATACTAAGCGTAAACCCGGTCCATTGCCCTACCCTGAGCTTGCTTGTCGCTTCCAGAATGCGCCGGCACAGCATCAGGGCATCGTCGCTCGTGGTCTCGGGAAGAGCGACGGCAAACTCGTCGCCACCCAGTCGTCCCGCCAGGTCCATACGACGAATACTGGATCGAAGAAGGAGGCTCAGGGCCTGAAGCAACTGGTCTCCGACGCGATGGCCGGCGCTGTCGTTGAGCTTCTTGAAGTGATCCAGGTCGATGAGGGCGACAGACAAGTAGCGGTTCTTTCGCCTGGCCCGCTCCAGCTCGTCCTCGAGCCTCTCGTAAAAGTACCGGTGATTGGCAAGGCTGGTGAGCCCGTCGCTGCGAGCCTGGGCCTCCAGCTCGCGGCGGAGGCTCGCATTCTGCAGGGCGAGCACGGAATGATCGACCAGGAACTGAAACTGTTGTTTGCTGTACTCGCTCCAAGGGGCATTCTTTTCGGTATACAACGCCATGACACCGGCGGGTCTGCCTTGGATCAGCCAGGCTTTCCCCATGTAAGCCCTGTAGGGATAAAGCGAAAAGTCTTTTTTGGAAGTAAAGCCTGAATCTTCCTGCATTTCGCTCGATGCGTAGACCCCGGAGCTGAGCACGGCGCGCTCATGGACGCTCTGCCCGATCTCGATGTCGACGAAATCCCGGCAGTGCCGGTTAGGCAGAATACGCTTCACGATTCTGTCTTCCTCTATCAGCGCCAGTTCGCAGTTATCCACTCCCATGATGTCCGCCACCAACCGGGGAATACGGGTGTGAAGCACCTCTGGGTCATCCGCCCTGGAGAGGGTCTTGCCGAACTCGAACAGGTCGCTCGTGTAGATCGAGCCGGCTTTGACCTGGTCCTCGTGTGCCCTCTGGAGCCGCGCGAGGTATCCGAAAAACAGGCCGCAGTCTCCCAGCAGCAGGGCCGTGAGCCAGTGGACGTCTTCGAGCGGCCATCCGCCCAGAAAGAGGATTGCCGGGTAAATGAGAGCCAGTCCGACCGACGATGTGATCAGAAGCTCGAAACTTCTGGCTGTTGCCGCAATGACCAGCGATAGGAACAGCAGGATGTAGAAAGCGGAGCCGGGCGCTCCCGCCAGCCATCCGGCCAGGCAAGCGCCTCCGACATCGGCGAGAACCAGGAAGTAGATCAGGGCAGGATCCTTGAGTCGAATCGGCCGAAGGATCGACAGTGCGGCGTGTCCTCCCAGGAAGAGCAGGATGATCCAGTTATAGAGCGTGACCCCCGGAACCGGGTCACCGAAGTAGAGAATCGAGGCCGCCAGAAGAACAACCGACCAGTGAAGGAACAGGATCGGAGTGCGTTTCTCGAAAAACGTGGTCGGCATAGCGGCGGGGCAGCTCCTGGCGGACCGAATTACTCAAGCAGGTATCCAAGCGGGGAGCAGAGCGCCAGTCTCCGGGCAATCCGGGCATTGCCCTTGTAGAACCCGTTAGATCCAAGCACCTGAATGGCGTAGTGCGAGCAAGAAGGGGTAAAGCGGCACGCGCTCACGTGCCGCATAACTGGTGATCCCACCCGCTGATACCCGCGAATCGCCATAATCTCCGCCCGACACAGCCAGGTGTGCCCAAACACGAGAACCATGGCGGCGAGCAGGAGCGGAAGGCCAATCTTCCGAACCTTACTGCCACTTGTTGGCATAATCAGTAATCACGGGCAACACCAGGCGCTCGCCCTTTATCGCTTTCATGATGGCGATGATGTGGATGGCGAGAATCCCGAGCCACACAATAAAGGTAAGCCCGCAACCGAAAACAGCGCTAACCAGGCCGCCGATCCCCGGGATCATGGCCAGGACCCAAGTCACGATATTCAGGGCGATCCAGAAGATTATCTCGGCGACCATCAAAACGATACCGTGTTTCGCATGCCACTGGACTTCCGGATCCTCCTTCTCGACGAGAAGCGGTACCAAAGCCAGTATCCAAAGATAGCTGAGAACCAGCATCAGAGTGCGGTTGGAAGAAGCCGTTGTCGGCTGCGCCGGTGGGATCGGGGGCGGTGTAGGTGTCTGTGCCACAATTCCTCCTTCAGAGAATCAGTTGATTTAGCGGACGACCCAACGTTCTCTCAAACGCCATAGTCGTAGCACAGGTCGTTTCAAGGTACAAGAAATATTAGCAAGCCTGGCAAGCCTACGGCAGGCTAAGCTTCACTCCTCCCTTGTCGTTGAAACTCACTTTTTCCCCTTCACGAGCCAGGGGGAACTGGCTGTGCTCAAAGTCGTCCGCGAGGTGGATGAGTCGGATTTTCTTTCGCACCTCGGGCGGAAGAGCCAGCAGCTCGGCTTCCGAGGTGTGAGCGCCGGTCTCCCCCCTCTCCACCTCGTGATAAATCACGTCGCTCTGCCACAGCCAGTCGCCGGCGAGCTTCCGGTACCGCTTGTCATCTATCACGCCGTGTTCGAGCAGACGCTGGAGCAGGCTCGGACGGTAGCAGGTATCGCCGCTGATGCCGATGATCCCGTGGGAGGAAATCAGTTTCAAGCCGAGCGTGGGAGTCGGATGCCAGTTGTAGCGGAAATCGAGTTTAAGGCCCTGCGCGATCGGGTTTTCCCGGCCTTCTTTCAGTTCCGAAAAATCGGCATATTCCTCGAGCTGCGTCTCCACGATTTGCTCGAGGTTGGGCGCGAAAGTGGCAGAAAAACCAGGGAAAAAGCGTTCTTTGAGCTGCTCCCAGACAGCCCGGGCCGTATATAGGGTCAGCTTGGTCCTCGCTACCCAGCGTTTCCAGAGCAGGAGGGTCTCCAGGCCGGATGTGTGATCGCCATGGATGTGCGTGATGATGACCCGGTCGATCGCACTGGGATCAACGCCGCGCTCGCGCAACAGGCGAAACAGGGCCTGAGGACAGTCCACGAGGATCAGCTGGTTAGATCTGATCAGAAAACTGGTGTTGTAGTAGCGCGACGTAAAGGCGTTCCCGACCCCCAAGACCTCTAGCTCCATCCGACGTTCCCCCGACTACTCCGCATCCGCTCGATATGCTCAAAAGTCTGGCCTGTGACGAGATTATCCTCTATCATAGCCTGAACCCCCCGCGCTGCCAACGACCATCCATCACGCTTGGTAATGCCTCAGTCTTGTTTGTAGCGCCGCCTTTAGGCGGGCTTTTTCGAGCCGTAACCGCTCTCAATGGTCAACTGTGGTTCGAAAAAGCCCGCCTAAAGGCGGCACTACAAACAAGACTAAGGGATTACCACGCTTGACTGGCCGATTCCCTCCTGGCCAAGATGAAATGCCAGTCAGCCGGTATCACCAGCATGCCGATTCAGTCGGTCATGACGGTACAGGCCGTTCCCAGCAGACAGCGATGTAAACTCCAGTGGCAAACGGGCAGAGGCCTCATTCTGTTTGAACCCTCTGCCCGTTTGGCTTGCTTGGGAGGGTGCGGGACTACTTCCCTGTGATTCCGGGGTGTTGCCTCGCGTGGGAAGCCTCTGTCGGGCGTACCGCAACCCGTAACTCGTAGTGTTATACTAAGACGGCATGACCAAGGCGCAGTTGAATCTGGGGGCGGTTCCGCATGCCAAGCTCCCGACAAGATTCGGTAACTTCGACATTTACGGCTTTGAAGATCCGGAGGACGGCGAAGAAGCAGTCGCTCTGGTCAAGGGTGAGTTGTCGCCCGATTCTATTCCTCTTGTCCGTATTCATTCCCAGTGCCTTACCGGCGATGTCCTGCACTCGCTGCGCTGCGACTGCGGAGACCAGCTCGAACAGGCGCTGACCAAGATCCATGGTTCAGGCTGCGGAGTCCTCGTCTATCAGATGCAGGAGGGCCGGGGTATCGGTCTGATCAACAAGCTGTACGCTTACGAGCTTCAGGACCGCGGCATCGATACGGTGGAAGCAAACGTCAAGCTGGGTTTCGAGGCCGACCAGCGTTCCTATGCCTTCTGCGCCGACATCCTGAAGTACTTCGGCCTGACCCGTATTCGGCTTCTTTCCAACAATCCCGACAAGATCCGCGGGTTGGAGGAGCAGGGGATCAAAGTGGTGGAGAGGGTGCCCCTGGTCGTCAAGCCCTCCGCGATTTCAGAGAAGTACCTCAAAACCAAGAAGGAGAAGATGGGCCACTTGCTCTGACCCTGATCCTCCCTCATCCTTCATCCGTTTGACAGCAGCCGCACGCGTGTGACTAAACTCTGTCATGACTCCTCGCAGGCTGGTTGTCGGAATATCTGGGGCATCTGCTCCAATTTACGGAATCCGGACGCTCGAGCTGTTAAGAGATGTCCCGGACGTCGAGACCCACCTGGTTTACACCCGCACTGCGGAGCGCACCATTGCCCTCGAGACCGGGCGGACGTTGGACGACATCTGCGGCCTGGCCGATGTCGTCTACCGGCCCGAACAGATGGAAGCAGCGGTCTCGAGCGGCTCCTTTCAGACGATCGGCATGCTGATCGCGCCCTGCTCCATCAATACCCTCTCGTCCATTGCCGCCAGCTTCACCAAGGACCTTCTGACTCGCGCCGCTGACGTCACGTTGAAGGAGAAGAGGGCGCTGGTTCTCATGCTGCGCGAATCGCCTCTTCATCTGGGCCACCTGCGCCGCATGGTCGAAGCAGCCGAGATCGGGGCAACGATCGCTCCCCCGATTCCCAGCTTCTATCATCGGCCGCGATCCATCGACGATCTGATCAACCACAGTATCGGGCGCACTCTCAGCCTCCTGGGGATCGAGCTTCCCAGCCTGAAAAGGTGGGAAACACCTGAGGATTGACGATCAAGAAGCCCCGGGCAAAACGTCAATCAGTGTGCAGAGCAAGCATCCCGACGATTCCCAGGAGGAAAAAGAAAAGCTGCATCAACGAAGAGAGCGACCCTTTTTCCTTGTGAAGCTGCGGTATCAGGTCTGCGCCTGCAATATAGATGAATCCGCCGGCGGCAAACGGGGGAAGGAATGAGACGAGGCGCTCCGCAGTCTGCGAGAGCAGGACGGTCAAGGCCAGCCCGAGCAGCGCGATCCCGGCGGTCACGAAGTTGTACATCAGCGCCTTGCTGCGGGTGAATCCCCCGTGGATCAACACGCCAAAGTCGCTCATTTCCTGTGGAATTTCGTGCAGCAGAACCGCAATCGTGGTGGCGACCCCGACGCGGATGTCCAAGAGATAGGCGGCGGTTATCACGATTCCGTCAATGAAGTTGTGAACGCCGTCGCCGAGCAGGTTCATGTACGCGAAAGCCTCGACGCGGTCGGGGGAGGAGGAGTGCTGATGACGCCAGTGGATGAATTTCTCGACGACGAAAGAGACGGCGATTCCGCTTAAAACAAACAGAGAAATGGAAACACTGAAGCCCTGTTTTTCCACGGACTCGGGCAGCAGGTGGATGAAAGCGTCGCCGAACAGGGTGCCTGAGCTGAAACTGACAAGGCCCACGATCACGTACCGGGCGGCGGCGCCGCGCAAGCGGAAGAGAATGAGCCCGGCCAGCGAAAAAAGGCTGACCAGGACGACACTTCCGAGCGCATACAGGACGGCTTGACTCAATCCCTTCCCCTTTCCTTTCCTGCGGATGAATATCCCGCAGACAGACATGAACGAAAAGCCTTCGCGGAAGGACGGCGAAACGCTGTTTTCCGCGTCGTTCCCCGCGGGTCTTTCTTTCAGCGTCTGTCCGCTCCGCGGATCAGCTCTTCAAATGCCCCAGCCGGACCGCCTTGGCTTCGGCCTCAAGCGCCAGTTGCGAGGCCAGGAAGCAGTGGGCCTGTGTCATGGCGGTCTCGGTGCGATTCAAGACATCGTCGACGAGTTGCTGGCCGTACGGGCAAACGGTGTCGTCGCAATCCAGGTACTGCTTGCCTTTATCGTTGACGAGGAAGAGGTGGTTGCCTCCCGGCCTTCCCATGATGTCGATGTTTTTACGCACCTCGATATAACCTTCGGTGCCGAGCAGAATCAGCCGGCCGTCCCCCCAGCTTCCCAGCCCGGACGGGGTAAACCAGTCGACGCGGATGTAGCCGGTGGCCCGATCGCTGCGCAACGTCATGTCTCCGAAGTCCTCCAGCTCCGGATAGTCAGGGTGATGGTAATTCGCAACCTGGGAGCTGACGACCTCGGCGGAACGAGAGTCTGTGAAATGGAGGAACTGGTCCACCTGGTGTGACCCGATATCGCACAGGATCCCGCCGTAGCATTCCTTCTTGAAGAACCACTGCGGGCGGGTCTTCAGGTTCGTCTGGTGCGGCCCCAGCCCCAGTGTCTGGATCACCTGCCCGATAGCCCCCTGGCGAACCAGCTCGCCGGCCTTGATCGTGGCCGGGTTACCGAACCGTTCGCTGTAGCAAACTGAATAGATGCACCTGGTCTGCTGCTGGACCTTTCGCGCTTTAGCCAGCTGATCAAGGGTGGTGAATCCCGGTTTATCCACCATGAAGTCCTTGCCGTGCTCCATGACCCGGATGCCGAGCGGCGCACGCTCATTCGGTATCGAAGCGCTGACGACCAGCTGTATCGATGAATCTTCCAGGATCTCCTTCTCCGAAGAGGCGCGTTTAGCCTGGGGAAAGCGTGACGCGAAAGCCGCGGCCAGATCCGGCTCAGGCGCGAAGAATGAAACCAGCTCCCCACCGCCCCGCAAAACCATCTGAACTTGCCCGTTTATGTGTCCGTGATTGAGTCCTATCGCCGCAAAGCGAATTCTCGGTTCAGCCATTTGGTGCATCTCCCTCGTGACGCATTGTACTGACAGACTGACAAACTGACAAACTGCCAGCCGATCTACCCGATAAAAGCTACAGAACCCGTTGATGCATCGCGTTACCTTCGGGCTGTGAGTTTCCCGTCTTGTCGGTTATCATGTCGGCGTGGTTGACGTTGTCGTTGCCGGGCACATTTGTCTTGATCTGATCCCGGTCATTCCACCCAGGCCCGGAGGCACAGCCCCTCTGCTTTTGCCCGGGACAATGACCGAAGTCGGTCCCGCGGTTCTGTCGACGGGCGGAGCGGTCTCGAACACCGGCCTGGCCTTGCATCGTCTCGGCGTCCGCACGCGCCTTGTGGCAAAGGTCGGGGAAGACCTTTTCGGCCGGGCCATCCTGGACCTTGTCAGCCGGCGCGACCCCTCTTTAGCGTCCGGGATGATTGTGGCTCCGGGCCAGACCTCCTCCTATACGGTCGTAATCAGCCCGCCCCATGCCGATCGTCTCTTTTTGCATTGTCCGGGGGCGAACAACACGTTTCAGGCAGGCGACATATCGGATGACCAATTGCGCGGGGCGCGCCTTTTTCATTTCGGTTACCCGCCGATCATGCGCCGGATGTGGGAGCGGGACGGCGCGGAACTGCGAGAGATCCTCCGGCGGGCCAAGCAACTGGGGCTCACGACCTCTGTCGACATGACCAGGCCTGACCCCGACAGCCCTGCGGGCCGGGCGCCGTGGCGTCAGGTGCTGGCAAATGTGCTGCCGTCCGTCGATGTTTTTCTTCCCAGCCTCGAAGAAATCCTCTTCATGCTCGACCGGCATCGTTTCGACTCGCTGCTCGCCGAGGCCGGATCGGAAAGCATCTTCTCCCGGGTCGACACCGGTCTTCTGGAAGAGCTGGCCACAGAGTTGCTGGAGATGGGCGCTACCGTCGCGGGACTCAAACTCGGCGATTCCGGTTTCTATTTGAAAACCGCCGGCATCCGGGACAAGTGGCAGCGGTTTGGCGCCTCTTGCCCTCCGAGCCTGGACGGCTGGCGATCGCGGGAGCTCTTCGCTCCGTGTTTCCAAGTCAAAGTCGCCGGCACGACCGGCGCCGGAGACTGCACCATAGCCGGATTTCTCGCAGCTTTGCTGAAGGGGATGCCGGCGCCGGCCTGCCTGATCCGCGCCGTGGCCGTTGGAGCCTGCAATGTGGAACAGCCCGATGCGACCAGCGGTATCCCCGACTGGTCCGTGGTCGAGAAACGACTTCAGCAGGGCTGGCCTCGCCTTGAGCCGCTGGTGCGGACAACCCCCGGTTGGAGCTGGGACGAGGAAGCCGGGGTGTGGCGCGGCGCCAAAGACAAAGGCTAAGTGGTCGTTTTCAGCCCGTCTGAATGGCTCGGCGCCGGACGTCGTCGGCCCTCCCGGTGTCTTTCAGGTGTTCGGGAGCACTGCTTCCGCTTCGTTCACGGGCTCCGTCTTGCCCCGTCGGATCAGTTCGCCTTTTCCAGCTGCACGGACACGCACATCTCTTCGCCGGCGCCCCGGAGACTCTCCTCCACGGTCCCGATGTTCAGGTCCGGAGGAATCTGAAGCACGGCCCGCATATTGAAGAGCGGAGAACCGGTCGTCGGCGCATAAACCACGTCGCTCTCCAGCTCAGCGATATTAATGCCCATCTGATTGAGCGTGTGGGCGATCGTCTTGATGATGCCCTCATGGTCTGCTCCGTTCACTGCCAGGGTGTAGAGCCGATAGTCCTGAAACAGGCTGGATTGGTCGGGCGAAACGCGGCGTATCCAGACCTCCATCCTTCTCAGCCTGTCCAGATCTCGAGTCAGCTGTTCGACTCGGTTTTCGGGTACCTGAACGAGCAGGAGCGCCGCAAACTCGCCGGTCAGGCGCGCCATCCGGCTTTCTTCGACGTTAGCCCCGTGAGAAACGAGGACCCCTGTGATTTCATCGACAAATCCAACCCGGTCAGGGCCGACCGCAGTGACAAGCAGCTTGGCATTATTCATGGTTCATCCTTCCGGTAGCGTCGTGGCCAACAGTGAGAGCCTGACCACAATCGGGCCCCTAAAGGGCCGCCAGATTTCCTGTGCATTCTACCGGAAGATCGGGTACTGTTATACACTCAT
>JBHGBF010000178.1:0-17372 GCA_041946865.1 Acidobacteriota bacterium
TCGAGGCTTGGTAAAGCACCGGCCTCTCTCCTCGTTGCTGCCACACTCCGAACAAAAAATTGAGGGGTTACGTCCGATCTTCGGATACTATTGACAACGGAGGTCACTAAGGCTGATGGCCAAGAATCGGAACTATCCCTGGTACCAGATCGATAAGGTATCCGATCTGAAAAACATGCTCGAGAACAGCGCTGCGCGTTTCGGCCGGCGGCATGCTTTCCTGTTCAAGAAGGAAGGGAAGCTGGGGTCCATCAGCTATCGCGACTTCAAAGATAAGGTCTTCGCTTTGGCGGCAGGATTGCAGGAGGCCGGTTTTGCCGCGGGTCAGAAAGCGGCGCTCCTTTCCGAGTCCCGCTGGGAATGGGGTTTGAGCTTCCTCGCAGTAGCCTGCCTGAACGCGACCAACGTCCCGCTTGACAAGGACTTGAAGACCCCGGACCTGCGTTTCATTCTCGACGAGACGGGCGCCCAGGTTCTCTTCACTTCTTCCCGCTATCTGGACGTCGCCTGCGAGCTGCAGGCCCAGCTGCCTTGCCTGAAGCACATTATCTGTTTTGATCCGGCGCGGCCCGAGCGCGCCCTGGCAGAGACGCTCCTGACTCTTGGCGATCTTATCGATCGCGGAACGCGGCTGCTGAAACGAGACAAGTCCCGCGTGGCCGATATCAAAATCGATCCGCACCTTCCCGTCACAATTGTTTACACGTCCGGAACCATGGGAAGCGCCAAGGGTGTGATCCTGTCTCAGTACAACCTCGTGTCGAACATGATGGACATGTGCCAGGCGGTCTACATTGACGAGAAGGACGTTATGTTTTCGGTCCTTCCGCTCAATCACACTTACGAAAGTACCTGCGGGCTTCTCACGCCGCTGTACCGCGGTTGCGTCATCTTCTACTGCGACAACTTGCGCCAGATTGCCAACCAGATGCAGGAAGTCCATGCCAGCGTCATGCTCGGTGTCCCTCTTCTCTTCCAGGCCATGCATCGAAAGCTCCTGGAAGGGATTCGCGAGAAGGGAACCGGCAAGTTCAACGCCGCTAAGAGAGTCGCTTCCGTAGGCAGCCTGCTTTTGGGCAACTCCGCGCGCAGACTCATCTTCTCGTCGGTTCACAAGAAATTTGGCGGCCGCCTGCGCCTCCTGATCAGCGGCGGCGCGGCCAGCGATCCCGCGGTGGCGCAGCTTTTCCGGACGCTGGGCATAACCTTCATTCAAGGCTACGGCTTGACCGAATGCTCCCCTATCCTGGCTGTCAACCGCCCGGAGTTCTTCAAAGACGACGCCGCCGGTTTCCCCCTGCCGTCGGTGCGCATTCGGATCGCTGAGGACCAGGAGATCTGCGCCCAGGGGCCGAACGTCATGGCCGGTTACTACCGCAAGCCCGAAGCAACCGCCGAGGTGCTGCGCGACGGCTGGTTTCATACCGGGGATCTCGGCTATCTGGACGACGACGGCTTCCTCCACATTCACGGCCGCAAGAAAGCCGTCATCGTCTTGACCAACGGGAAGAACGTGTACGCCGAGGAAGTGGAAGCGTGCCTGAACCGAAGCCCGTTCGTGCTGGAGAGCCTGGCTTGGGAAGGCCCGGAAGCGCCGGCCGGAAAAGTCGATGAGGTCCACGCCACGATTGTTCCTAACCGGGAGGAATTCGGCCGGTACTGCAAGGAAACCGGAGTCGAGCTGTCCGACCAACTGGTGGAAGAGGTCCTGAAGCGCGAGATCCGGGAGCAGTGTGCGGCTCTTACTCCCTATAAGAGGGTCCGCAAGTTCACTATCCGCTGGGAAGAATTCGACAAAACGACCACGCGGAAGATCAAAAGGTACTTGTACACCGAAAAAGTGAAGCGGGTGGGAACAGCGAACAGCTGACCTGCAAGCATCTGCCTGGCCCCTGGACCGCAGGCATCCTGCCTGCTCCAATAAGGTCCATCAATTTTCCATTTTTCATATAGAATGCAGCCTGACCAAGAGGAGCCATCATGAATATCAAGAAAGAGGACGCTCTCAATTATCACGCAGGTCGCCGGCCGGGCAAGCTGGAGGTCAACCCGAGTAAGCCTTGTCTGACTCAGCTTGATCTCTCTTTGGCGTATACGCCCGGTGTCGCCATACCCTGTCTCGAGATCCAGCGTGACCCCGAGCTGATCTATTCGTATACCGGCAAGGGGAACCTTGTGGCCGTCATCAGCAACGGGACAGCGGTTCTCGGACTGGGAAATATCGGAGCGGCTGCCGGCAAACCCGTGATGGAAGGCAAAGGCGTCCTTTTCAAGCGCTTTGCCGACATTGATGTCTTTGACCTGGAAATCGCCACCGAGGATACCCAGGCGTTCATTCAGGCGGTGCAGTTGCTCGAACCGACTTTCGGCGGCATTAATCTCGAAGACATCAAGGCGCCTGACTGCTTCGTTATTGAAGAGGAGCTAAAGCGCACCATGAACATCCCGATCTTCCATGATGATCAGCACGGCACCGCGATCATCAGCACGGCCGCCTTTCTGAACGGCCTGGAGATCGCAGGGAAGAGAGTCGACAAGGTGCAGATCGTGATCTGCGGCGCGGGCGCAGCCGGCATTGCCTGTGCGGAAATGCTCCTGCTCGTCGGGGTCCCGCGGTCCAACATCCTGATGATCGATACCAAGGGCGTGATCTATCAGGGCCGCACACAGGGCATGAATCCTTACAAAGAACGGTTTGCGCAAAACACGTCACTGCGAACGCTCGAGCAGGCGCTGGCCGGAGCTGACGTGTTCATCGGGGTCTCCCAGAAGGATCTCCTCACACCGGCCATGCTAAAGTCCATGGCCGATCAGCCGATTGTCTTTGCCATGGCTAACCCGGATCCCGAGATTCGGTATGAGATCGCCCGTGAAGCGCGGGCGGACATCCTGATGGGAACGGGCCGCTCCGATTATCCCAACCAGGTGAACAATGTCCTGGGCTTCCCCTACATTTTCCGCGGCGCCCTCGATGTGGGGGCCCGCCAGATAAACAACGAAATGAAGCTGGCCGCCTCGCGCGCTCTGGCGGCCCTGGCCCACGAAGAGGTGCCCGACATCGTGTCGAAAGCGTACGACAACCAGGAATTCCACTTCGGCGCGGAATACCTTATTCCGAAACCGTTTGATCCCCGGGTGCTCCTCTGGGAAGCGGCGGCAGTGGCTCAGGCGGCCGTCGACAGCGGGGTTGCGCGAGTGGCCGACTTCAATTTCGAGAGATATCAGGAGTCGCTCGAGAAGCATCTGGGCCGCAAGTACGAGGTGATGGGAACCGTCATATCCAGGGCCAGCCGGCTCAGACAGCGGATCATCTATCCGGAAGGCGAGAACGACAAGGTGGTGCGGGCCATCGAGGCCGTCCTGAACCGCAAGATGGCGGAGCCGATCCTGATCGGCAGGAGGGCTCAGATCGAGCGTCTCCTGGCGTCTCACGCCGTGAACGGGCATCGCGTCAAGATCGTCGACCCGGCCGAGCATCCGCAACTGCTCAATCAATACGCCGATGAGCTGTTCAGGCTGCGACAGCGCAAGGGCGTGACCCGTGACCTGGCCACGGAAATGGTCCGCGACGCCGGCACGTTCGGCTTGATGATGCTGCGCAACCACGAGGCGGACGGTCTGCTCTGGGGAGTGGAGGGACGTTACCCCGAAAAGCTGCGCCGCTCACTCGAACTGATCGGCAAGCGCAAGGACGTCCACCGGCTCTTCGGCCTTATTATCGTCGTCCTTAAAGACAAGCTGCTCTTCTGCGCGGACACGTCGGTGAACTTCGATCCGACTGCGGATGAGTTGGCAGATATCGCGATTTTGAGCGCCGACGTCGCCCAGTATTTTGGAATTACCCCCCGAGTCGCGCTCTTGTCGTTCTCAAATTTCGGCGCCGTGAGGAATGCCCAAACGGCCAAGGTCCAGAAGGCCGTCGAGCTGGTGCGCAGGTTCAGACCACACCTCGTCGTCGACGGAGAAATGCAAGTCGGGACGGCCTTGAACGAAAGGCTTGCCCTTTCGAACTTCCCACAATCCGAGATCCGCGGCGACGCGAACGTGCTGATCTTCCCGGAGTTGAACTCGGGCAACATCGGCTACAAGCTGCTGCAGAACCTGGGGTCGGCAGAAGTCATCGGGCCAATCCACCTGGGCATGGATCGACCGGTGAACGTCGTGGATCATTCCGCATCAGTGAGCGATATCGTCCACATGACCGCCATCACCGCCACTATGTCGGAGTTCTGCTGCCAGCCGATTGATCACGGGGAGGATGTTCCGCTGCGGGAAGCGGTGCAGGTGTAAAGAAGGCTTTCGAGCAGAGAGGTCGTGCCTCTTTGTTTGTAGTTCCGCCTTTAGGCGGGCGTTTCACAATCGCAGGTTTTGCAAACGGTTAGCGCCAAAGGCTGACCTAAAGCCGGAACTACAAACAAGGCCGAAGAAACGTCTCCGATCCTTTTTCAGCACCCCCGCAGCGGAGGTGACTTTCTGGGCCCGCCGCTGCCGGCGTCGCTCTGTGCCGCCGGCTGTCAGGCTTTCCCGTTTTCAACGTTCTCCCTGTTTTCCTGTCCTTTCGCTTCTTTCGCGCTTTTCTCCTCGGCTTCGGCGACTTGTTCTTCGTACCACTCCGCGTGGTGGGAGCGGGCATTATCCTCAGGCATTTTCCCCGTGATCCACGTCCAGCTCATCGGATATTCACGCGGATGGAAAATAGTGAAGAAGAAGTGCCACACCAGGATGGCGAGAGTCGCCAGCCAGGCTTCGTAATAGTGAACCGTCTGGCTGACCTGCACGATCCAGGTCGGGAAATAACGGACGGCGAGGGCGGGAAACCAGAGGACAAAACCGGTTAAGGCCATGATTCCCGTCCCCCAGACCAGCGCCCAGTATTCAGCCTTTTGTGTGTAGTCGTACCGGCTGAACCTGACGTGTTCCGGATGCTTCCACAGGTGGTAGCGCATCTGATGGATGAAATCCACGAGGTCCTTCCACCTGGGAATCATGGAAACGAACTCCTCCCGTCCCCGCCGATGCACCGTGATGTAGAGAACGTGGGCGAACGCGAGCACGAGCAGCGAGACCGCAAGAATCCGGTGGGTCGTCGAACGTACGCTTTCGGTCATTCCTATACGGGCCAGCTGCTCGACCCACCAGGACTGCGGGAACCGCAAGGCGAATCCCGTCACGACCAGACCGATGAAGGAAACAGCGAGGGCCATGTGCTGGACAATCTGGATCTTGTCCATCCGCAGAAAGCCCGGTACGGCTTTCTCAGCCCGCTTCTTCTCGATCAGGTAGTAATTCAGGATGATCCCGTTGTGGACAGCCATCCCGCCGATCACGATGATAATCAGCAGAATATAAGCGGTCGTCACCCAGCTGACCAGGGGGTTCGACACCAGCGAGGCCGTCTCGTGCGTATAACTGGCGGCGAAGGCCGGAGTCGCGTCGGGATGACACTGGCGGCACGTCTCTGTCACGTTGCGCAGGTTCACGGTCGATGACGGGTCGCGCTCGGGGAGCACCCAGTGGGCCGTATGACAGTCAACACAGGTGGCTACGTCTTCGGCGCCTGAAAGCGACGCCCAGCCGTGGTAGCTGTCGACGTAAGTGCTGACCACGTCCGCCGCGATCCCGTACTTGGCCGTCATGCTGGGGTCTTCGTGACATCGGCCGCACGTCTCGGTGGCCTGCCGGACCGCGAAGGTGCGGGCCTGGGGATCCTTTGGCGACAGGATGAGGTGTTCTCCGTGACAGGTGTTGCAGGTCGGGCTTTCGCGGATACCCGCCTGAAGCGCCCGTCCGTGGATGGATCGGTGGTACTGCTGCTGGACCTCGGTGTGACACCTCCCGCAGGTCTTGTCTATGTTCTGCGGATTGACCGTAGACGCCGGATCAATCGGTCCCTTGAGGTCGTGCGTGCCGTGGCAGTCGGTGCAGATGGCCGCCGTCTCATTTCCCATCCGCGCAGCCCGGCCGTGGATGGAAGAGGCGTATGTCTGGGCCGCCTTTTCCAGCCGGACCAGCCGGTCCGTCCGAAGTCCCGCCTCGCCGTGACAGACAGCGCACATCTTCGGGATGTTCTGCCTCGCCGTGAGCGCATTGGGATCACTGGCAGGCAGGATGTCATGCGAGCCGTGACATCCCGAGCACAGAGGCGCCCTCTGGTTTCCGCGCTCGCGCGCATACCAATGCAGGCTGGTGTGATAGACCTTTTGAATCTCGTCGTGACAGGTCCCGCAGTCGACCAGCGACAGGCGCTCCTGATGAGGGAAATCAGTCACTCCCGCCAGGTCCTGGTGGCAGTCCGCGCAAGCGAAACTTCCGTGAACCGACTTGTTGAAAACTTCCGGCTTGACCACGTACTTCGCCGCGTTCGCTCCTTCGAACATCGACGCTTCGGCGTGACAGTCGTAACAAGCCTGATTCTGATCCGCCTGGGCCCACAAAGGGGCCGTCATAAAGAACAGCGGAACGAGAATATCTAGAGCTGCTGAACGATACATTTAATACGTCTTGACCCTGGGAGAGCGGGAGCGTGGGACGCAGAGTCACTCTCCGCAAAAACCTCGTGACTCTCTCTAGCCTTTCCTTTACCGGCGATCCACGTTCACCCGGAAACCAAACGTCGCCTGATGGGTCCGGTAATCCTGCGGCAGAAAGCTCACTTTCTCGTTATATCCGTAGTAGTTCCACTGGCCGTAGAAAGCAAGCTGCTCATGCAGCGGGATTTCCACCCGCGCCACAGGTCGATGGTAAGTCAGCGGGAAGTTACCGCTCGTCCCCCAGACGGAATACCCCAGGCTGACGGTGGCATTCCTGATCAACGAGAGCGAGAGCAGCGCGTTGCCGAAATTGCCCTTTTCCCGGTAGAAAAACTCATCCAGGCGCAAAGTCTGCGGGATCAAGTAGAAGATATTGGTTCGCAGATCGCTCCGTTCGAATCCCCCGGAGAAGCTGACGCGCGGCATTATCGCATAGGTGAAGTCCAGTGCGTAGTTCCTCTGCCGCGAGGTGAAATCCAGATCCGGGATGTCGTTGTCCGTATCAAACAAGGTCGCCGTGCCGTTCACCTCGAGCTTCTCGAAGGGTGAGAAACGACCGCGCAGCCGGGCGCGGTGGAAATCGACGTTGTCGGTTCGCATGATGGGCCGATCCGTCGTCCCGTACTCATACTCGGCTGAGATTCGGTTCCGCATGCTGAAGTCGTAGGAAAGGCCGGCAATGGCCACGTTCCGATCGTACTGGAACTCATCCTCGACCGCGATTTCGCGGTGTTCGAACCGATGACCCACGCGCGCCATCAGCCTGGGCGTCACGAAGAACATCCCCTGCAGCTCCTGACTGAGGTTATCGAAGGACATGAAGGAACGAAGAGGGGTCAACTGCGAGAACTGATCGCGAATCCCGGTCTCGAGCACCGGTTCGAACTGGAGGAACACCAGATTGGAAAAGGCCGAGCTGGAGACGTGAAAGTTGTAAGTCTTCAGGCTTTCAACCAGACGAAGCCGGTCAAAAGGTGCGAATTCAGCCGTGAAATCGCCGAAGAAGCTCGGTTTCTTCACCTGCCCGAAGACCTGTTGATTCTGGCCCCGGAAAAAGGCGGTTTGCGGCAAGGAGAAGAAGTTGCCGTTTAGTACGTCGGAGAAGTGAGGCTCAAGACCGGCCATGCTGTACGACATGTTCGCCCGTAAGGAGATCTGTTCGACCGGCCGCCACGCCGCTACGGCGTTTGAGAACGGGATGTTCGCCGACGAGTCGGTGTCACCCGTGTAGTCGCTCAGCTCTATGTCCCGGCCGAAAATCGTGCGCAGCGAATTGCCGGATTGCGCACCGGTCGAGCTGAAGTCATTTTTCTCCCGATACTGCCGGTACCCCTGCTCGAGCAACAGGGAAAAACGAGACACATTGAGGTGGATGCCGCCGCGGAAGTCATTGGAGTAGTTGTCGTACAGGGAACCGAGCGTGAACTCGTCACCGCCGCTGGTCAGCGTGGTTCTTACCGGGCCGCGGCGGGCGTTCCGGTCCCACGCCAAGAAGGGGGAAATCGCCTGGTTCGGGCGGAACTGCACCTCAAATCGCGAGTACCGCTGATGCAGATCGAAAATATGCTGGCTCTGCAGGTTACCCTCGAGAAAGAACGGGTTGGCAAAGCGGGGGATCGAGCTGAAGTACTGAACGTTCTGGTAATCGAAACGCAGGTCGTAGACGCCGGATTTCGAAAGCCGGAAATTGGCGAAGGTATACGGTTCTCCACCCCAGTCGTTCATCCTCAGCTGGAAACGGTCGAAATAACGGTTGCTGCCTTGTGGAACCGACATGTCGATCTCGCCGCGAAAGAGCCTGAGACCCTGCCCATAGTCCAGCTGGCTGCGGTAAAGGTCGCGACTCCCCCTGAACTTCGCCTCCCACCGTCCTCCGATATCCAGCCCGACGTGGTACCGCTCCTCCTGACTCTGAGCCTGGGCCTGAGGCTCGTCCTGGCTCTGATCCTGGCCGTAACCGGATGAGACCAGCGGAAGAAGACTCAAAAGTAAGCCGGCGGCCTTTAGACGAGGATCGGATAAGATCTTTCGCATAGGTTCCTCTACTTCAGAAAAGCCGGATCGGCGTTCGATCCATGTATCTGCCGATGGCATACCGTGCATTCGCGGAAACGAGGGCTCCGGATGTCGTGAAACGCCGGCGGCTGAGCAGTGAGCACATTGGATGTCAGGCTGTGGCATTCGAGACAGAGCTGATGCACCTGGTTGCGCCGCAGCATCCGTTCGTTTATCGCTCCGTGCGGTTGATGACACGATTCACAGTCGTTTACGCGGACCGGAACGTGCTCGAAGACAAAGGGGCCGCGCTTGTCGGAATGGCACGAGACGCACGCCTGCGCGGACCCGGCCGCCCGCCTCATGTTCGGCCGGAGATTCTCTTCGTGCGGCGAATGACAGTCGCTGCACTTCATGGATTCCTCCAACACAGGATGGTGGAACGGTTTGAGGAAATCAGCCCGGGCCGTCTGGTGGCACCCGATGCACAGGCTCACTTCTCTGGCCTTGAGCAAGCCAAAGCGCACCTCGGAGGAATGAATCTCATGGCAGGAGATGCAGGAAAGCCCGTTTCGCCCGTGGGCGGCTTTGAAAAAGTCCGAGACGTCCCGTTCGTTGCCGTGGCAAGCCAGGCACTGCTGATTCGCCCACTTCGGGGGATGCGCCTTGAAGCTGACGCTTCTGTCGTCACCTCCCGAATCAACGTGGACGCTTCCGGGACCGTGGCACGCCTCGCACTCCTGCCGGGCATGCGGCGTGTGCGAGAAGTCAGCCCCGATGTCATGACAGGTCAGGCAGGTTTCGTTCCCGACCTTGGTCGGCGGTTCAGCAGCCGCCTGCGGTTTGTCGGTCTGGGGAGCGGGCGTCTGCTTGACCGGCTGGTCCTGACCCAAGGCACCGGCAAAAAGCAGTAAACCAATGATCAGCGGGTACATATTCGCTCACTTTACCAAAATGCAAGGCGGCGCTAGAAGCGCCGCCTCTTTCCGCTTTGACTTTAGGACTGAGGAGCTTACCTGGCGTGGACTTTTGCCACTGCAAAGTCCGCGTCCGGGCCGTGGCAGACCCCGCACGACTCGCCAAAGGTAGCCGTATTGAGATAGGTGTGAGCAGCCGCATCCAGCGAGTCATGGCAACCCAGACACGCCGCTGAGTTCGGCGGAATCGGTCCGTAGAACTCACGTCCTTCAGCCGTTTTCTCAACACCGGCCGAGGGGACATTGTAAGTCCCGGCCAAATGACACTTCTCGCAATTCCGGCGATCGGCGGGATACAGCACTTCGTTGTACTGGTGTTCGGAGTTGTTATGGCCGTAGATCAGGTACGGTTGCTTCAACTCTTCGCCGGTATGGATCCGGTGAATCATGAACTTCATGTCGATGGAGCGGGCTGGCATCTTGTCTGCGGGCCGCTGAGCCTCATCCGTATTGCCCGGGAAGTGGCACGCCACACAGTATTCCGGATTGAACCGCTGGCCACCATGAAGCGCCAGGTTCTTATGACAGGAATCGCACTTCGCGTCGGAGACGATCTGCCGCCTGGGTACCGGCGTGGCATCGGTAACCCCGAAATAAAGCAGGGGATTGACCGAAGGATCACGAACCGTCTGCTCCTTCACCTGTCCAGGATTGATCTTTGTGTTGCGATAGGCATCGCCAGAAACAAAGAACGTCCCCGTGGCGCCCGCCGGTATCCCCGCCTTGAAAGTGTAGGTGAAAGCGTCACCTGAAGCCACCGAATCCTTTGCCGCCGACTCCCGGATCATGGTCGTGTAGTCGGTCGTCGGGCCCGCAAACAGCAGACTAAAGGAATTCAGCTCGGTGGGGAGAATCGGCTGTCCCGCATCGTTCTTCAACCGATATGTGACGGTCGGCTTTTGACCGGGCGCCGTATTCGTGATCTCCACGATCTCCAGGTTAACACCGGGCAACTGCTTGGAATCGGTCGGCACCACGTGCGCGCCTTTGATCGAGGCATCAAACTCCAACTCCCCCTCCGGCCAGTGGCAGTTCGCGCAGAATTTGTCTGAAGTCTGAACCAGGCCATTGGCGTGGTTGGCGCCAGTCGCGAAGTTGACGTCGTCATGGCAGGACCCGCAAGCGGCACGGCTCGGACGCAACAGATACGCTTCCTGCTGAGTGGCGCCGGAGGCAGGATCGTGGCAGCTTTCACAATTGCGGATATCCTGCGGGTAGCCGACTCCGGAGTAGTTGTGCACGCTCATCTGGTTGCCGTAGATGATGTAGGGTTTTCCGGCTACCACACTCGGCAGATCTTTGCCCCGGTGGATCTTGTGAATGAAAACCGCCATGTCCTGGCTCTCGCCGCTGTCCGGGTCGATGGTCTGAGGATTATGGCAAAGGACGCACACCTCAACCGTGGCGCGGGCGCCATGGCTGTGAAAGCCGAAGGTCTCGTCGTCGTGACACTTCTTGCAGGTCTCAGTCGTGACCACGTCGCGGACCTTCGTTACCGGCCCGCCATCCGGCCGGAAATTGACCACCTCGTTGACCGACTCCCATGACAGCCCGAACTCCGACAGATCCCGGTAAAACACCAGGCCGATCGAATGCGTCGCGGTCGGGTCAAATCCCTCCGGGAGCCTGGTCTTCAAAGTGTACTTGTAAACACCATCGGACACCTTGATTGTGGTCCCGCCGCTGTCAGCACTCCCCTGAATCGCCGACACTCCTGAGATCGGGCTCGCCGCCGTGGTTCGAGTCGTCAGGTTCACATACTGATTCTGATCGTTCGGTATGTAAGCCATAATGAAACTCGTGTTCACGTTCCCAGGAGTCAGGATTCCCTCCCTGTCCAACGGCAATCCCTTGGGGTCCGTAATCTTGTAAGTGACGGATACGCTGCGGTCGGTTGCAACGCTTACGTCCAGAACCTCCAACGTCAGGCCCGGACGGATGAAAGCAATCTGCTGGTCCGTAAGGTAGTGGCGCTTGTCGAACTTGGAGAAGCTCAGCTGATCCAGAGTCGCGGCAGACAACCCTACCAGAACTACCAACAGGAAGGCCACAGTCAGCAACTGATACCAGGCCTTTTTCGTCATACAACTCCTCCGTTAGTAGGGTCTCGGGCGAGGAAGCTGAATCGGGGAACGGAGTAGCTTTTTTCAACATAAGGAATAAAGGCAAACTCGTCGGGAACGCCCCGACTGCTCCGTCCTGTACAATAATTCAACATCCCTCGTAATTTACTAGGCGTAGATTGTAAGGCCGTTTTGTCGAAATTGGAAAGTCTTTTTTTTCAATTCATGTAAAGGGACTGCCGCTTCCGGACGCGCTCGCAATCCCGGCTCTGCCCGCATCCGGAGACTGAGGTGGTTACCAGGCTGTGTAACCCCTCAGTTTTTTGTTCGAAGTGTGGCAGCAACGAGGAGAGAGGCCGGTGCTTTACCGCCCGGCGCAAGAAACCGGACCTTCTCCAGGCATCCGCTCCTTTTTTTTGTCTGGCTGCTCAAGCCCGCGCGGTTTTCGATTCTATTCGTGTCGCTCGCGGCCCTGACCGGGGGGTGTCCCCTCCTCGCCCAGGAAGACAGCGACTGCCTCGCCTGCCACAGCGATAACACCTTACAAGGGCGCCGCTCAGGCCGGCTCATCTCCGTCTACGTGGACGAGACGCGATACGCGGCCTCGGTTCACGCCTCGGTCACCTGCATAGGCTGTCACGCCGATGTCAAGGGGCAGGATCTGCCCCACGCGGACGACCTCAAGAAGGTTGACTGCGGGACCTGCCATTCGGAGGAACAGGCGCTTCATTCCAAGTCGCTGCACGGGAAGGCCGTCGCTCGCGGCGACGAGCTGGCGCCCCGGTGCTCGGACTGCCACGGAACGCACGACATCGTTTCAGGCTCCGATCCGAGGTCTCCGGTCGCCCCTTTGCAGGTGCCCTTCCTTTGCGGCAAGTGCCACGAGGAAGGCGCTCCGGTCCAGCGCCAGAGGGTCATCCACCAGGATCGCATTCTGGAAAACTACTCCGAGAGCATTCACGGCGAAGGATTGCTGCGCAAGGGCCTCGTGGTGGCG
Organism: Acidobacteriota bacterium; assembly: GCA_041946865.1. GTDB lineage: Bacteria > Acidobacteriota > UBA6911 > RPQK01 > RPQK01 > RPQK01. The sequence goes on from JBHGBF010000178.1 coordinate 12,563, forward strand.
CCTCACTGCGCCTCATGTCACACCGCTCATTCGATTCTCCCCCACACAAATCCGGATTCCTCGATCTCGCGCGCCCGGATCGCCGCCACCTGCACGAAATGCCATGCCCAGATTGAGCAGGTCCACCGCAAAATCATCAAAGGCGAGTTGTGGGAGAAGCAGCCTCATGTGCTGCCCGCCTGTGCGGACTGCCATCAGCCGCACAAGATCCGGCGCGCTTTTTACGATCAGGGTATGGCCGACGCCGACTGCCTGCGCTGTCACTCCAAGGACAACGTGAAAGCCTCCTCGGACGGCCGCTCGCTCCAGGTCCATCTGGCCGAGCTGCAGGCTTCGCGGCACGCCAAGACGGCGTGCAGCCAGTGTCACACCGAGGTTAACGCTTCCCGGGTGCGTCCCTGCGAGACAGTGCGCTCCAAAGTGGACTGCGCCTCATGCCACGCAGAGATCGGGCAACAGCATCAAAGGAGCATTCATGGCCGGCTGGTGGCTGCGAACGACCCCAATGCTCCCACCTGCAAGGATTGCCACGGCACGCACGGCGTTCTGGGCAAGCTCCAGCCTCAATCGCCGACGTTCGCGACCAATATCCCCACCCTGCTGTGCGCTCAGTGCCATCGGCAGGGGCAAAAAGCCGCGGTCCGCCGCAAGGCCGGGGAGCAGAAAATCGTGGAAAGCTACACGGAGAGCATCCACGGCAAGGGGCTTCTGAAGAGCGGGCTGACCGTGACCGCGACCTGCACGAACTGCCATACGGCACACCAGGAGCTTCCAAAGAGCGAGGCCGCCTCGAGCGTTAACCCGGAGAACGTCCCCAAAACCTGCGGCGCCTGCCATCACGGCGTGGAGGAGATTTTTCGGTCAAGCGTTCACGCCGGCGCCGTCAGCGAGTCAGGAAAGAAACTGCCCTCCTGCAGCGACTGCCACACCGCCCACACCATCCAGCGGGCCGACCTGGATGCCTTCAAGCTGGAGATCATGAACAAGTGCGGGCGCTGTCACGAAGAGATCGCCAGGACTTACTTCGATACTTTCCACGGTAAAGTGAGCCAGCTGGGCTACACCAAGACCGCCAAGTGCTACGACTGCCACGGCGCCCACGACATTCTTCCGGTCGAGAATCCCAAGTCCAGACTGAGCCGGGACAACGTAGTGCAGACCTGCCAGAAGTGCCATGCCGGCGCAACCAGAAGATTTGCCGGCTACCTGACCCATGCCACCCACCACGATCCCGACAAGTACCCCTTCCTCTACTGGACCTTCTGGGGAATGACTTCGCTGCTCATTGGAACCTTTGTATTCGGCGGAATTCACACCCTGCTCTGGCTTCCCAGGGCCATGCAGATGCGTCGGGAGCAACGCCGCGCACGAGCCGGACACTAGGAGAAAGAGAGGCCATGGCTGACACCGAAGCGCAAGACATCCAGGACATCAAGGACCGCGTGAAAAGCCTGAATGTGAAGGGAAAGCAGTATCGGCGATTCTCCGATCTGCACCGGACGCTCCACATTCTCATGATCATCAGCTTCATGGCTCTGGCCTTGACCGGAATGACCCTCAAGTTCTCTTACACCCGGTGGGCCGCCATTCTGTCCCGGCTTCTGGGCGGGTTCGAGACGGCCGGGTATATTCACCGCGTGGCTGCCGTTCTCATGTTCGGGATCTTCGCCGCCCACCTCAGGGATCTCGTCCGGCAGAAACGGAAGTCGTCCGTGTCCTGGCGGGAGTTTGTCTTCGGGCCCGACAGCCTGGTTTTCAACCGGAAGGATCTCGAGGAGCTTGTCGGCAACGTCAAATGGTTTCTCAACCTGGGGCCTCGCCCTGAGTACGGGCGCTGGACATACTGGGAGAAGTTCGACTACTTCGCCGTTTTCTGGGGGATCGCCGTCATCGGCTCCACCGGGCTGCTGCTCTGGTTCTCTGAGTTTTTCACGCGCTTCCTGCCTGGATGGCTCATCAATGTCGCCACGATCATCCACAGTGACGAGGCGCTGCTGGCGACCGGCTTCATCTTCACCGTCCATTTCTTCAATACCCATCTGCGCCCGGAGCGGTTTCCCATGGATCTGGTGATCTTCACGGGACGCATGCCGCTCGAGGATCTGGAGCAGGATAAACCCGCCGAGTACAAGCAGTTGCTGGCGGAGGGACACCTGTTTGAGAAGCTCGTCGATCCCCTGCCCCAGGTGGTCATTCACAGCATTCGGGTCTTTGCCTGGACGGCCCTGGCCATCGGCTTCGGGATGATCGTCTGGATCGTGTACGCCATGGTGTTTGCGTATCGTTAAAAAAACTCTTGACATTTTAATCAAAACTGTTATTAACAAGGCCAGCAACAACGTATTCTCACCTCTAAGCGCAGGAGGCCAGGTGGTGCCGATTTAAGGCCCTAACGCTGAGCCAATACCACTTTCAGCCTCCTGCATCGCTTGCCGCCTGGCCCACGGCCGTTTTGGTACAATTTCACCGGATGAGCTCTCGCAAGCGCGTCGCCATTATCGGAGCCGGCATTTCCGGGCTTTCGGCCGCCTATTACCTGACTCGGGCTTCAGAAAAACAGGCGCTCGATGTGGAGGTCCACCTCCTCGAGCGGTCCACGAGGCTAGGTGGTGTGATCCGGACAGAGCGGTCGGACGGGTTCCTGTTTGAGTGGGGACCGGAGAACTTCGTACCTTTCAAGCCGGAAGCCGTGCGGCTGGTCGAGGAGCTGGGGCTGGGACAAGAGCTGATCGGCTCCAACGACGCCGTCCGTCAGACTTACGTGACTCATGCCGGCAAGCTCTACTCCCTGCCCGACGGCATGGTTTTCCTCGCCCCCGTTCGGCTTCGTCCCTTCTGGGCGACGCCTCTGCTCTCGACCAAAGGAAAGCTGCGGGCCATGATGGAACCGTTCATTCCTCGCAGCCGTGGCGACCTGACGGTGCGCGTCTTCCTCGAACGCAGGCTGGGTCGCGAGCTGACCGAGAGAGTGGCGGAGCCCCTGGTTTCCGCCATCTATGGCGGTGACATTGACCAGTTGAGCGCCGTCAGCGCGCTGTCCGATACGCACCGGACGGAACAGAAGCACGGAAGCCTCTGGAACGGTTTGCGGAAAAGCCACCGCTCCGCAGGCTCGAAGCTTCCGTTCTTCGTGACCCTGCGATCCGGCATGGAGACGCTGGTCCGAGGGCTGCTCGACGCCTTGCGTGACCGGGTGGTGATTCAAACCGGGGCAGAGCGCCTCGAGGTCGAGCGCCGGGGCGGAGGTTTTTTGGTGCGAAACGGGCGCGAGAGTCATCGTTACGAATGCGTCGTCTCCTGCGTGCCGGCTGGGGCGGCCGCCGGCCTTCTCCGGCCGATTTCCGCCGTGAGCGCGTCGGAACTGGCCGAGATCCGCTACACGTCAACTTCCCTGATCTATCTGGCCTACAAGCGGTCCGAGTTCTCGCATCCATTGCGCGGTTTCGGCTTTGTGACCCCGGCGAACGAGTCCGACGTGCTTGACGCTTGCACCTGGGTCAGCACCAAGTTCGAGGGACGCAGCCCGGACGACTCGGTTCTTCTGCGCTGTGCGGTGCACGACGGGCGAAAGCCCCGAACGTTTTCCTCCGATCAGGCGAATCAGCGCCCGGGCGTCATCCACACGGGCCAGTTCCTCTCGAACAATCGCAGCCATGCGTCCAGTTGGTCTCCTTCCGGGGAGTGCGCTACTCGGTGCCGGCCGATTATCGCGACGGCCAGGTGCGCGTTCGAGAACGTGACGCCCGAGTCTTCATCCTGGATCCGGAATCAAAGGAGATAGTGGCCGAACACGTGCTGTCGCGCACCCATGGCGACATCGTGAAGAATTTCCACCCATTATCGCGATCATTCGCGCACCCTGGCCGAACGCGGGCAGCAAATTCAGGCGCTCGTGGGGGACCAGCTGGGGCAAGCTCTGTGCGAGAAGATTAAGGCCACGCATCAGGCCGTTTACAAAGATCAGTTGGCCGGACTGCTCAAAGTGGTTTCGCCCTATGTCGGCCAAGAGGGAGTCGCCGCGGGCTTGGAAGCTCTGGCCAGCCGTTCCCGGCTGAGCGCGACCGTCGTGCGGGAGCACCTCGAGACCATTTGCGGCCAGTGGAAGGGAAGCGCCCGGGTCACACCCGTCAAGGATAAGATCGCCACGGCACGCATTCTCTGGCCGCTTATGAGGCGATGGCGGGAGGTGCGCAATGAACAGCATGGAGACCATTAAGAACTGTCGAGCCATGGGCTTCAATACCATCCACCAGGGGTTGGAAGAGCTGCTGCGCACGGCCGACGAATCCCAGCTCTCCTACCTGCAGTTCGTCGATCTGATGCTGGAGCAGGAACTGCAGCGCCGGCGCCAGAAACGGATCAGCTACAACTTGAGCCGCGCCGGCTTTCCCTTGATCAAGCGGTTGGATGAGTTCGACTTCTCCTTCCAAACCACGGTCAGCAAAAACAGTTCCAGGCGCGGCTCGACTTTAGCTTTGTCGACAACCGGGAAAACGTCGTCTTTATCGGGCCCCCCGGAGTGGGGAAGACACACTTGGCGACCGGCTTGGCCGTACGCGCTGTGGAAGCCGGCTACAAGGTACAGTTTGCATCGGCCAACGATTTGGTCGAGTCGCTGTACCTGGCGGAAATCCGAGGGCAGCTCAAACAAAGAATTAACGCCCTCCAGAAGTACGACCTGCTCCTGATCGACTAATGTGGAGTCCTCAGTAATGTGGAGTGATGGCAAGAGGGCCGCAGGTAATGCGGGTTCCAGCTCACTCAACTCCACATTACTGAACAGGACTCAGAGTGTTTCCAGCCAATCCAG
>JBHGBF010000179.1:0-11923 GCA_041946865.1 Acidobacteriota bacterium
CGCCTTCGGCGTAAAAAACGTTCACACATCTGTTTATTTTCGCCAAAGTCCAGTCTTCCCTTTCAGCAGGGTTGGACCGAAAAGCGGTCCGCAAATCAGACCAAGGTAACACATGGCTATAAACAATTATAGTAACAGGTGTTATCTGGTGTTTGTGCCATGTGTTACCTTGGGAGGGAAGGTATCGCACCCCAATTCCTGACCCAGGGTACCTGGAAAACGGTACCCAGGGCTGCCTTGCTTAGTCGGGACTAAAGCAGGCCCTTGTTTTGGCGCTCATGCCCGGGAGCAGGGGGAAACGTCAGGTCAACAGTGTTGCCTTTAGGCGGGCTTTTTCGAAACGCAGCCGACCATTGAGAGCGGTTACGGCTCGAAGAGGCCGGCCTAAAGGCACTACAAACAAAAGTGAGGCATTACTGCCCGAGTCACCCCCGGTTTTCGTAGGGCGCAGCGCCTTGCGGACCGTCGGCGGACGGGAAGCGCGCCTGGCGTGCGTGCCTTCAGGACGAATCGATCCTGGTTCGGGCACGCATCCCTTGTGCATCGCTTTGAGGCCTGCTCAAGCCCCGGCCCGTTGCTGCCGGCTGACGCGCCTTACTCGTAGCGCAAGGCTTCCAGCGGGTCGACGTCAGCGGCGCGACGGGCCGGGAGGTAGCTGGCGATCGCGGCTACGGCCACGAGCAGAAGAGACACGCCTGCCAGTATGGCCGGGTCGGTGGCGCTCACGCCGAAGAGCATGCTTCCCATCAGCCGGGTCAGGAGGAAGGCGGCGCCCAGGCCGATTGCGACTCCCGCCAGGGTGAGGAGAAGGGCCTGTCCGACCACCATGAGCACCACATCCCGGGCGCGGGCGCCGAGCGTCATCCGCACGCCGATTTCGCGGGTCCGCCGAGCGACCGAAAAGGAGATGACGCCGTAAATCCCGACAGCCGCCAGTGCGAGCGCCAGCGCGGCAAAAATCCCGAGCAGGAGGACCGAGAGCCGCTGCGGCGCGATGGAACGGGCCAGGATATCTTCCATTCCCCGGATCTGGGAAACGGGTTGATCCTTGTCGATGGCAGCCACCGTCTTCCTCAGCTGGGAGGCGAACTGCTCGGGCTCGGTGTTTGTTCGGACGGTGACCGACAGGCTGGCCGGCGCCAGTTGTTGATAGGGCCAGAAGAGCTCGGCGTCGGGAGGTTCGTTAAGGCCCTTATGGTGAAGGTCGCCGACCACGCCGACGATCGTGATCCAGGTCGTCGGGGTACCCGGCCGTGGAATCCCGGTTGTGAACCGCTTGCCGACCGCGTCTTCACTGGGCCAGTGCCGTCGGGCCAGGGTCTCGTTGACGAGCGCCACCGGAGGCCCGGACCGGTCCTGTTCGGTGAACAGCCGTCCGTGGATGATCGGGATTTCCATGGCCCTGAAATAGTCGGTGTTGACGATCCGAAACCACACAATCGGGATGTCGCCTGATTGAGGAACCGGGCGTCCCTCGATGATCAGCCCGGTGCCGCTGTTGTGTTGTGTCAGCGGAAGGGAAGTGGAGCCGCCGGCTGCCTGGACGCCGGGAAGTGACCGAAGCTCGGTAAAAAGCTTGCGGAAGAATTCTATTCGCTTCCCGGGATTGTCGTAACGGGAGCGGGGCAGGTTGATGCCGGCGGTCAGCACGCCCTGGGGGTTGAAGCCCGGATCGACGCTCGTGAGCCGAATGAAGCTGCGGATCATGAGACCCGCGCCGATCAGGAGCACCAGGGCGAGTGCGACTTCGGCGACCACCAGAGTGGAGCGCAGGCGGGAGCGCGAGAGGCTCTCGCCGGAGCCGCGTCCGCCTTCTTTCAAAACATCGTTCAGCGCCCGGCTTCGGGAGGCAGCGAGCGCCGGAGCCAGTCCGAAGATGATCCCGGTGGCGAGCGAGACGAGCAGGGTAAAGCCGAGGACGCGGCTGTCCAGGGAAACGTCAGTCAGCAAGGGATGGCGGTCCGGAACGATGCTCAACAGGCTACGAACACCGGCGCAAGCCAGCAGAATACCGGCGGCGCCCCCGGCGATACCAAGCATGACACTTTCTGTCAGCAACTGGCGGACAATCCGAATCCGACTGGCGCCAAGCGCCGTCCGCAGGGCCAGCTCTCTCTGTCGCATCCCTGCGCGGGCGAGCAGCAGATTGGCAACGTTTGTGCAGGCAACTAAGAGCACGAGACCGACGGCGGCCAGCAGCACGAGCAAGCTCTGCTTGATGTCACGGACCACGAAGTCGCGCAATCCCCAGACCCGGGGATCAGTCCCTAGACTCTGCCGGAATTGCTGGAGCCTGCGGCCCACCGTCACCATTTCAGTCTGTGCCTGTCGGATGGAAACGCCGGGCTTAAGCCGGGCGAACACCGTGACCGTTATATCAGTCGGTCCACCGCGGGTCTCTGCGAGAGTCAGCGGGGTGTACAGGTCGATCGTCCTGCCGGTGAACTCGAAATCAGCCGGCAGGATCCCGATGACTGTGTACGGAATGCCGTCCAGAAGAATCGACCGGCCCAGAATCCCCGGATCGGCGCCGAAGCGGCGCTGCCAGAGGGGATAAGCGAGAATCGCGACCGGCGGAGCGCCCGGACGGTCTTCTTCGGCGGAAAAGCTGCGGCCGCGATGAAGCTTGACGCCGAGCATCGGAAAAAAACTCGCGTTCACACGCCAGATCTGCAGCCGCTCCGGTTCCTCGCCCATCACCAGATTCATGGAACCTGGCTCACCGGCCGACATGGTCTGGAAGGACTGGCTCTGCTTCCTCCACTCACAGGCGTCGGAGTGGAAGACGTTGTGGAAAGGAATGCCTTTGCTTGGGCTTGATCCCCAGATCTGGACCAGCCTGTCAGCTTCGTGAAACGGAAGGGGCCGAAGCAAGACGGCATTCACCACGGTGAAGATCGCCGTGTTGGCGCCGATACCGAGGGCGAGCGCGAGGATCGCGACAATTGTGAAACCGGGGCTGGCGGCCAGCATGCGCGCCCCATGACGGATGTCCCGCAGCAGTTCTTCCATAGGCCTCCCCTGTTTATTCGGTCAACCGCTTAGAGTCGAAAGAGGCAAGAAAGTTCCGGTCTGGTTTCGGCCTGCAACCCGGCGGTCTCACCCCACGAGCTTGTACCCGCGACGGTGTGCGGTCAGGATGAAGGTGGACCCGAATGTGGCGTAGCGCCTCGCCGGGCGGCCGCGCGTTTATCGAGCGACTGACGAGCTGTAGCGGGCCAAGCAGGCGGCCAGGGAGATGACTGCCACCCCCAGCGCCAGGAAAGGCAGGTCAAACGGCCTTTGCGCGCCTCGAGACTGTAGAATCTCGCCGGCCAGCAAGAAGATGAGGGCCGCCAGCCACACCGTCCAGGTACCCAGAACCGAGAAAAGAGAACCTGGGCCCCGCTGGGGGAGCTTTTTCCTGGCCAGCGCGGACCAGAAGAGCGTGAAAGGAAAGAAATAGAGAAAAGCATACGCGACTCTCGCCCCGTGGGTGCGTTTGACCGGGAGTCCGACCATGGCGTCGCGCCTTAAGTCCAGGCTGCCTGAACGGAGGCCGTTGACAAAAAGCTCCAAGTGACCGTCACGAAAGACTGCCATCACGTGGGCCTTGTGACGGGTCAAAGGCTGGTTTGTAGTTGTCACCGACAAAGCCGTGAGGTTCCGGCCCGAAGCCGGTGTTCTCACCCAAAAAACCAAATCCCTTGTGCTTTGTCCCAGCAGAAGGTTGGAGTTGTCCGCCAGCCCGGCCACCGAGAGGATCAGCGCCGGTCCCCGTTGGATCAGGTTACCAGGGGTAATCCAGACTTCCAGCGAAAATTCCCGGCTGTTGAGGAGCGCGGTGGCAATTCGCCTGCCGGCTGCCCGGCTGGTCGAGAGCCGGGCAGGATGCCGCAGCTGCAGTCCGCCGTGCTTGGGTCTCCACCGGAGCCGTCCGCGCCCCTTCAGATACAGGTCCGCCCCACCTCCCGTCCGGTCGACAAGAGCTGCTGACAAGGACTCGTCGAATTCGTAGAGAGCCAGCAGATGGTCGTCTGTTTGCCGGGCCGCCGGTCTCCCTTCCTTCATGCTCAAGAAGCATTCGCGCGCGCGGGCGGGATCCAAGGCGCGGGCATAGATCGCAACCCGGTGCAGGCGGCCGTACCAGGGGTGAGTCAGCCTGGAATCGTTGCCTGCATTGAAAGTCACATCCGTCGCCCAGACGCCCGGCAAGTGCCAGTCAGGGATCAGGATGGGAAGCGTCGCCGGCACCCAGGCCAGAAAGAGGCTCAGTGCCACGACAGCCTGCCAGGCTGTTTTCCAGGAAATCAACGACTCCAGATGCTGGCTATACGAGTTTGGCCAGAGACGGACGATCAGGGCGCCCGCCAGACCTCCGGCCGTATTTGAAAGGATGTCGCTCAAGGACGAGTGACGGTTACGGACGAAGAGCTGGGCCAGCTCAATCAGGCTGCTCAGAAGGCAGGCAAGTAAGACCGTCGCCAGGGCGGGCCATATTTTATTCCTCAAGCGGGCGGGGAAATGCAGACTGACGATAATCCCAAAGGGAACGAAGAGGAGGATATTCGACAGAAAGTCTTCGGTGAAGACCAGAGAGGGGCCGTGCTGGAGACGTTGGAAGAATTCCGGAAGACGCGGCACCAGCGGACCCGGGTCCAACTCGAAAGGGTACAACGTGCCCATCAGAGCAAACCCGAGGTACAGACACAGCGGGGCAGTCAAGCGAAGAGGCGGCAGTGATGGCGCGCGATTCCAGAAATTCTTGTCGATACTCCTATTGTAGTTCGTCACGCTGTCCTTCGTGACCGCCATGCGCCGCTTGTGCACGGCTCTCGTCGCCTTCTCCATGAGCCGACGGACCACCTGGCCAGGGGGCGAAATGCTGGTGGGGATCTCCAAAGCGAAGAAAGTCGTGGAGCTCGGAACGCTGGCCGGCTTTTCGGCCCTGATCATGGCCGAAGCGTTACCGGACGGCGGGCAGATAGTCACCTGCGAGACCGACCCCCTTCACCCGGAGATCGCGCGCCGGTTCTTCGCCCGCAGTCCCCACGGACGCCAGCGTCTCCTCGGAGCGCAGGCAGCTCTACCGGGCTCGGGCCGTTTCCTGCACCCAGACGGAGGCTTTTTTCGCCCACACTGTGTCCGTGTAACGTGATTGGAACTGTCGCCCGGTCTCCGTCAGGGCCGCCCCATCGTTGGTGGCTTTGTATTTCGATACTCCTGCCCAGTACAGCGCCTCAGGCGCTGCCTCCGTTTTCGGGAATCGCTCCACCAACGCCCGGAAACGCTTCTCGGCCTCACCGAACTGGCCGTGAGAGAAGGCCATCTTGGCCAGACCGAGCTCGAGCTGGGTGAGAAAGTCATCGACCGGGAGAAAACCCTCAAAGCGATGCTGTTCTTTCCCCTGAGAATCCAGGATGATTCCTGTGGGCGTCCACTGGGCGCCGAATCGCTGGAAGCCCTCGGGCTGCTCCTTGATGTGGATCTTCACAGGGATAAGGTTCTGACCGATGAACTTCGCGACCCGGTCATTGGGGTAAACCTCGGCCTCCAGCCGAGCGCACCCCGCTCACATCGGGGCGGCACTGAAATCAAGGAAGACAGGCCGCCCGCTCCTCTTTGCTTCCGCCAAAGCGGAATCGGGATTACGAATCCAGTTGATGTCCATGGCAATAGTATTGGACAGGTTGCCTCAAAGGGGAAGGGGAGCGGCGCAAACCTCGGGGCGCTCGGCGGATGGCTCTCAGGCGTCAATCGGCCAGTCGCCCTCACCCGGCTGTGTGCAACCTGCAAGCCGGGGCCTTTTTGGGGGGGTACTAAGGGTTACTTTGCGACCTCCTTGAGGATCCTTTCCAGGCTCTCGTTAAAAAGCGCGGGATTCTCGAGCATCGGATAATGCCCCGTGTGCTTGAGAACAATTGCGTCGAAATCGGCGTAAACCTTGCGGTTGTCCTCGACAGTAGTAGGGAACAAATCTCCGTTAATGCAGCGAATCGGAATCCGGAGTTGCTTGATGGGTCCTGTCATGTCATAACCGGCCAGGCTTTCCATGATTTCTGCGGCCGTCTCCGGCGCGCTGCTGTGGAGCATGCGTCCTTCGGCTCGCTTATAGATCCCTGGATCGACATCGGGATGAAACAGGGCGCGGACCATCGCCTTCATGGTCTCCCGAAACCGTTCGCGAAAAGCCTTGGCGTGCTCGTGGGCCCAACTGGCGGGCATCTCCTGGGTCAGGCTCTGTAAGGTGTCGACGGGGACGATGGCTATGACCCGGTCGGGCATCAGCCGGGCGGCTTCCACGGCCACCGGCCCGCCCAGGGAGTTCCCCAGGATCACGAGTCGACGGAGATTTTCTTTTTCGGCGACAGCCTGGACGTCCTTCGCGACCGGCACGATTCCCCAGACCTTCCGATGACGGCCCGAATCTCCGTGACCTGCCAGGTCGAGCGCGATGACCCGGTGGCGGGTCGCGAAAGCGGCCAGCTGGTTGGACCAGAAGCTACGATCGGCGAATCCGCCGTGGATGAAAAGCAGCGATGGTTCCCCCTGGCCGGCCGCCGAATAAACGATTTCGACGCCGTCCGGAGCTTTGACTTTGCCGGTGGCGGGCTGGTCTTTTCCTCTTGCCCAGCCGACGAGGAAGGAGATGATCAACAGCGTGAAGACAAGGGTCTTGATGAGCATTTGGTCCTCCCAGGTGCTTCGGAAGTCCGGGGCCTGACCGCTGCTGCCTGCCGCCGGTTCCGTTGTGCGACCTGTCATGAATTTCACGAATCACTGGAATGGCTTCGTGTCGTTTGGTCAGGTTCGTGAGCGGTTCGTGCGCGAAAAAACCGGTGGGCACGGCCGCAATCGAACTTCTACTGCACCTTGAAGCTGCTGATCCGTCCCTGCAGGCCGGCGGTCATCTTCTGCAGATCTTCGGCCGTTTGCGCGACGTTCTGCGTTCGGGACGCGACGTGCGCGGCGGCGGTCGCAATCGCGGAGGCGCTGGTGTTGATGTTCTCCGAGTTGCTGGAGAGCTGGGATGCGGCGGTGGCCAGTTGCTCAATACCCACAACTACTTCCTGCGAGGCCCGGACAACTTCCTTCAAGGCAGACCCTGCCTGGAGGGCCAGCTCACGGCCTTTATCCGCCTCCGCGGTGCTGCTCGAAATCGCCGCCGTGGTCGCAGCAATTCCCTCCTGGATAGTGACGATCGTCTGGTTGATATCGCGGACGGAGAGCCGGGTCCGTTCGGCCAGGTTTCTGACCTCATCCGCAACCACGGCAAAGCCCTTGCCGGCTTCACCGGCGCGCGCCGCTTCCACCGCCGCATTCAGAGCCAGCAGGTTGGTTTGAAAAGCGATGGCCTCAATGACGCCCACGATTTTGCCAATGGATAAGCTGCTTTCCTCGAGTCGTTCGACCAGCGAGGAAGTCCGGACGATGTGATCGGTTATCCGTCGCATGCTTTCAAGCGTCTCCGCCAGGACCCTCCCGCCGCTTTCCGCGGTATCGCCAGCCTCCTTGGCATTGCCGGACGCCTGAGAAGCGCTGCGGCTGGTCTCGAGAATCGCGCTGGACATCTCTTCAATGGAGGCGGACACGCTTTCCGCCTGGGCAGACTGTTCCTCTGAACCCGCCGCCATCTCGGTCGCGTTCATCAGCAGGTTGGCGGCCGCTTCCGCCGTCGTGTCCACCAGGCGGGTGACCTCGACGAGCATGTTGCGGATGTTGGCGACGGCTTTGTTGAGACCGTTGATCAGGTTGCCGATTTCGTCCTGACGTTCTGCCTGAAGACAGATGGTCAGGTCACCGTTCGCAAATTTCTCGATTTGCGCGAGGATACGCCGCACGTTCGCGCTCAAATACGCGTGGTTACGCTCTTTCTCCTCGGAGAGACGGCGGCGGGCCTCTTCGGCCCTCTTGGTCGCGGCGATCTCCTCGTTCAGTTTCCGGTTCATCTCTTCCAGGCCCTGGCGGCGCCGGCGGGCGCTGATCGTAATAAAGAGGACCACGCCGGTGATGGTCAGGCCGGCCAGGAACCGGAACCAGAGCGTCGCCCAGAAGGGACGAGCGATATGGATGGCGACGGCGGCGCCTTCCTGGTTCCAGTAGCCGTCGTTATTCGATCCTTTGACCCGGAATACGTAGTCGCCAGGGTCGAGATTGGTGTAGACGGCCGTGCGCTGGGCGCCGACCTGGTTCCAGCTGGAGTCGAAGCCCTCCAGTCGATACGCATACTGATTGCGTTCGGGCGCCGAGAAGTCCAGGGCGGCGAACTCAAACGCAAAAGACGACTGGAGGTGGGACAGCCGGATCTCCTTTACTTCGCTGATCTGCTGCTTCAGGGCCGAGCCCGGGCCGACGGTAATGCTCTTGTTGGCAATCCGGAAATCGGTGAGCACGACGGCCGGAATGACCTTATTCTCTTGAATCCGGTCGGGGTAAATCAGGTTAAAGCCGTTGTTTACGCCCCCCAGGTAGATAGCGCCGGCGCGGGTGGTCATCGCTGCGCCTCGATTGAATTCGTTTCCCAGAACTCCATCGGCTTTCGAGTAGCCTCGGACCTGCCCGGAGGCGGGATCCAGGCGGTATAAACCTTTGCCGGTTCCCACCCAGAGCATTCCCCGCCTGTCCCGTGCCAGGCTCGAGATGGCATTGGTGGGCAGGCCGCTGGTTACTCGAGTGAAAGTCCCTGTCACTTTGTTGAATCGATCGAGACCCTGGTCTGAAGCAACCAGAAAAGTGCCGTCCTCCATGTATTCGATGGCTTGTATGCGATCGCCCGCGATGCTGCCCGGGCGGTTCTGATCATGCCGATAGGTAACTACCTTGTCGGTGCGTGAATCGAAGATCACGAGCCCCGATTCTGACCCGATCAAAAAGGTCCCGGCCGGATCTTTGGCGATCACCGTGGCGTTTTGCGCAGCTTCGCCCCCAGGGCTGGAAAGGCGGCTGCAGTTGCCTGTGGACGGATTGAAGATCACCAGCCCGCTGGGGTTGGTGGCGAGGACAAGCCGTCCTCTGGAGTCTTCGTCAATCGCAAAAATGTTATTGGTCGGTAAGCAGGTGTTTTGCCGGGTGAAGTAACGAAAAGTATTGCGCCCCCGGTCGTACAGGTTCAGACCGCCGTCCCAGGTGCCGATCCAAAGATTGCCCCTGCTGTCTTCAAATACGTCCAGAACCGCGTCCCGGTTGAGACCGCTGTTCCGCGTGTTGAAGTGGGTGAAGCTCCTGGTTCTCGGGTCAAAACGGTCTACTCCGCCTCCGTCGGTGCAGACCCAGACAAATCCGTCGCGGTCTTCAAAGAAATCGGTGACGGAGTTATAGCTGAGGCTGTTGGGATTGCCTGGAACCTTGTTGAAATGGAGGATGGCGTCGCCGTTCTTGCGTGTGATATTTGCGCCCCCGGCGAAAGTTCCTGCCCAGATATCGCCCGTACGGTCTTGGTGGATGCAGTTGATCGATTCATTATTGAGGCTGGAAGGATCGTTCGGGTCGGAGCGAAACCGCTCGAAACTCTCCGTGTTGTAGTCGTAGTGACAGAGCCCTCCATTCTCAAGGCCGATCCAGATCTCGCCGCTAAGGTCGGAGTACAGGCAGAAGGCGTTCAGCCCGGCCAGGGCTCTCATGGGTTCGAAACCTGTTTCTTCCCGGTTGAGGTTCAGCCGGCACACGCCTTCGCCTGCGCCGACCCAGAGGTAGTTCCTCGCGTCGATGGCCAACTGTGTCAGATTGTCGCTGATCAGGCTGTTCGGCCGGGATGGATCATGGCGGTAGCGAACCGAACGGCCGGAAGCCGGATCAAAGCGGTTCAAACCGCGGGTCGTCGAGACCCAGAGCCGATTGGACCGATCGAACACCGCGAACCGGGTCTCGCTGGAGCTGAGGCTGAGCGGGTTGTTGGGGTCATGAGTGAACAGTTTCGATTGGCGGTTGTCGGGGTTGAACTCCACAAGGCCGTTCGCGGTGCAGACCCAGAGGCGGCCGGCCTGGTCGCCGGTAATCGACTGGATTACTGGGCCGAGGCCGCGGACGCCGACCGCATCGCGATCTCCGACTGAAGGGTCCGCGAAGTTGAGAAAATCGTCTGTGCCTGGCCGGTAAAGGCACAGGCCTCCCTCCGTCCCTACCCAAAGGCGCTTCTGGTTGTCCTCGTAAAGGCAGGTGATGGCGCTGTTAGCGAGACTGTTCGGATTGCCCTTTATCCTTTCATAGACCCGAAAACTGTAGCCATCATAGCGGTTGAGGCCGTTCCCGGTGCCCAGCCACATGAAACCACGGCTGTCCTGAAGCAGCGCCCGAACGAGCGATTTGGAGAGCCCGTCTTCGGCCGTGAGGTGGCGAAATCTGAGGGAACGAGCCTCGGGCGAAAGCCCGACGCCGAAGCTGACGAGGAGCACGACAAGCATGATGTGCCAAGATCGAACAAGCTGTCGCTTTATCGCCGAGGTGGGAGTCCTCATGCGGGAGATTATTTACATTTACGGCCGAAGGTCAAAGCGAAAGTGACATCCTGGTCGGGGGCGATTCGAAGGCCCCAGCTGTTTCAGGATAGAATAAGGTGTTGACCGGAAAGGAGAAATGGCAATGACAACGAGAGCTTTGCTACCAGCCGCGGTGATCGCCGGCACTTTGGGCCTGGTTTCCGCTCAGACGCAAGGCCAGAGGCCCCTGAGCCCCCCTGCCGAAACGTCCGTCACGATTGACGGGAAAACTATTTCGATAAAGTACTCGGCACCTTCCATGAGGGGACGCAAGATCTTCGGCGAGCTGGTTCCCTACGGCAAGGTCTGGCGTGCCGGCGCCAATGCGGCTACCGCCCTGCATACCGATGCCGACCTGGATATCGGCGGTCTGGCAGTACCGAAGGGGGACTACACGCTGTATGTCTGGCCGGAACCGGATCAGCTGACGCTCATCGTGAACAGGCAGACCGGCCAATGGGGTACGACGTACGATCAGGCCCAGGATCTCGGTCGGGTGAAAATGACTATGAGCAAGTCCCCGACTCCCATGGAGACCTACAAAATAGCGCTGTCCGAAAAGGGGGCCAAAGCCGCGCAGCTCGATCTGGCCTGGGAAAACACGATCGGGACAGTGCCCATAACGGTGAAATAGCCACGGAACGAATACCAGGGCCTACGGACGTCGTCACGCCTGTAGGTCCGATGCCTGCAGGAATTATCATGAAACGAGTCGTCATCGCTCTCGCTTTGTGCCTGATTCTGGCCTTTGTCGGCTACACGCAGCGCCGCGGTGGCTTTCGATCAGGCGATGTGGAAAAGCCGCCTCTGGCAAAGACCGAGTCGGAAAAGAAGATTCTGGCCGTGCTCGATCAGCTGCGGGCTTCCGGTGACGTCTATCTTGAAGTGCCGGTCAGTGACGGCCGGATGTTGCGATTGATGACCGAAGCAATCGGAGCGAAAGAAGCGCTCGAGATCGGCACCTCGACTGGTTACTCCGGCCTCTGGCTCTGCCTGGCCCTCCAAAAGACGGGCGGAAAGCTGACCACCTTCGAGATCGATGCCGAAAGAGCCGCCGCTGCCCGCCGCCACTTCAAGGAGGCAGGGGTCGACCGGATTGTGACGGTCGTGGAAGGGGATGCGCATCAGACGCTGAAAGGGCAAAAAGGGCCGGTTGACCTCGTCTTTATTGACGCCGACAAGGAAGGCTATGTCGACTACTTGACCCAGGTCTTGCCTCGACTGAGACCCGGCGGCGTTATCCTGGCTCACAACACCGGCTCTGTTCCCAAGTACATTAACGCCGTGACCACCAATCCAGACCTCGAGACCGTCTTTTACATGCAAGGTTCAGGGATGGCGGTCACGCTCAAGAAGCGCTGAGGACGCGGCAGCCGCACCGGCTGAATGGCTCGCCCGAGGGGCAGAATCCCACAGAGCCGCACCCATTCGAAGTTCGGTTGTCAAGAGAAAGATTTCTCCCTACGCAA
>JBHGBF010000018.1:0-40766 GCA_041946865.1 Acidobacteriota bacterium
GTCCACATTGCACTTCACATCAAAAACGGAGCCTCCAACGGGTTTGCATCACACCCTCGGCCCCTTCCTTGTTTAGCACCTTCGTTCGCAGCATGCCTGAGGCGCTTTCCTTGTCTGCCGCCTCCCTGACTCGCAGGTTCACATGTCTGAACGACGCGATGAACTCACGGTGATCGGGGATTTGCCAATCGTAAAGCTCGAACGACCACCACCACACGCCCAGCGCTCCTGCCTTTCGTGCCGACAATCCCATGTCGATGAGGACGGCTTGGGACGGCCGGTCCCCGGTTTCCAAAGGAATCTGCAACTTCAGGCGCTCCGTGGCGTAAGCGTACCAGTCCTTTCGGCCGTGGCCCTGCAGGACCATCCAGACGGGCCTCTTCTCGGCGAGCTGCAAGGCCTTTCGGGTGGCTGCTTCCACCGGCTCTGTCCAGGACCGGCGTCCCCTTTTCTCCGATCGGAAGGGGTAGATATCCAGCCCGAAGACCGAGCAGAAAGGCAGAAAGCGGCGGACATTCTGATCGGAAGCAAAGACCGCATCGCAACAAAAGACGTCGCGGGCTGGGCCGGACACTTGGGCGAAGGCCTCGGCGAAGCTGGATTCAGAGGGCCGTCGTCCTGATCCTTCCAATGGAAACCGGTATCCCGGCTCATCCGGCGCATAAATGCCGGCAAACGAGGGCGAAGAGGCCGCGGTCTCAAGAACGGCCCGGACCCATTCTCCGGGGGCAGCGGCCGGCTGCCAGCTGTCAAAGACCAGCTTGATATTGTGCCTCTCTGCTTCGCGGAGATCAGCCGCCCATTGTTCGCGGGCTATCTGTTGGCTGCGCCAATAGAGGGCATGAGTGAATCCGTTTTCCTTCAGCCAGGCAAAAAACGGAACGTCAAGACCGCGCGGCGCACTCCAGCAGCCGATGACGAATTCCTGTTCGCCCGATGATTGCGCCGGGAGTTTTGAGGGGGCGAAAAGCGACGAAACCACGCAGAGGAAGATCGGAAGACAGGTGTTGGGACCCACGGGCGAATTATACCGGGTTCCAGAAGACGCCGCGGGCCCATAACAAGACGGGAAATCGGTCCTTCAGCCTACGGCCTTTGGCCCTCGATCCGCGGGCGGTTGATCTTGTTCCAAAGAAAGTCGTAGGCCTGTTCGGGCAGCTTCTCTTTCAGGTCGAAGACGAAATTCCGGCCGCTGCCGTACTCGCCGCCTGTTCGCTCCATGGCGGTGATCCGCAGCTGGTAAGGCCCGGTCGTGCCGACCGAGAGCAGCTCCTCATACTGCCAGATCCTGGCGTCGTGGGGCTCATCGGTCCGGTAAATGACGTATCGGTCCGTCAACTCGAGAACGCCCTGTGTGCCGGTAAGCGCCTTGCGGTGCTTGACCGGAATCCGGTATCTGGCTGCGCCTTCCTCGGGCAGTACCGAGGAAACGAGCGGTCGAGTCAGCTTCTGTTCAAGGTATGCGCGCAAGGAATCCTTCACCTGGCCGTCGATCACCTCGAACGTGAACTTTTCGTCACGGCCCAGATAACGCAGTCGGTCACGCCAGGTCAGAATCACGACTTTTTTGGGTTCGATTCCGAGCTGTTGGATATTCTCGTACTTCCAGCTGCGCGCGTGGTCATCTTCCCTGGTCGCGTACTCGACTCCCGAATCGCTGAAAATCAGCTCGCCTTGGCAGCTCCCCAAGAAATGATCGTGTTTGACCGGCAAACGGGTCTCCTGAGCCGGTGACAGGCCGAACGCCGCCCCGGCAGTCATGACCAACCCCGCCAGTGTTGCCATCCATTTCATTTGACGACTCCGAATTGCTAGTGCGCCCTGGCCGGCGCCTCCGACGTTGAAAAAGTCTGGTGCCTGACTTCCTTCCGCCATTTCCACAGCAGGTAGATGGCCGGGTAGACGAGCAGCTCGAGGACAAACGATGTCGCCAGGCCGCCGACCATGGGCGCGACCACCCGTTTCATCATGTCCGCCCCGGTCCCGATGGACCACATGATGGGCATCAGGCCCATGAAGGCGGCCGTCACGGTCATCATCTTGGGACGCACGCGTTTGACGGCGCCGTGAATGATCGCCTCTTCCAGATCCGCCTTGGTCTTCAACAGGCCTTTCTGCCGGGCTTCGTTGTAAGAGAGGTCGAGGAACAGCAGCATGAAGACCCCGGTTTCCGCGTCGAGGCCCATTAGTGCAATCATCCCTACCCAGACGGCGATCGAGATGTTGTAGCCGAGGATGTAGAGCAGCCAGACCGCGCCAATCAGCGAGAAGGGGACGGCGAGCATCACGAGAGTCGCTTTGAACGTGGACCCGGTGTTCATGTAGAGCAGGACGAAGATCAGGACGAGCGTGACCGGAACCACGATCTTCAGGCGCTCTCGAACCCGCAGCATGTTTTCGTACTGGCCGCTCCAGAGAAGCGAATAACCGGCAGGCAGGTTCAGCTTGTCGCGAACCACTTCCTTGGCCCTTTCCACGTATCCGCCGACGTCGCTTGTTTCCAGGTCAACGAAGACATACCCGACCAGCATGCCGTTTTCATCGCGAATCATTGACGGCCCGTTGACTTTCCGGATATCGGCGATCTGGCTGATCGGGATCTGGGCGCCGCTGGCCGTGGGGACGAGGACCTGGCTCAGGCGTTCCATGTTGTCACGCAGTTCGCGCGGGTAGCGCACGTTGACGGGGTAGCGCGCCCGTCCCTCGATCGTTGTTGTCACGTTTTCGCCGCCGATGGCCGACATCACGATGTTTTGCGCATCCGCCACGGAAATGCCGTAACGGGCCAGCTGATCGCGCTTCAGTTCGAAGTCGACGAAGTACCCGCCCGCCACCCGTTCCGCGAAAACCGAGCGGGTTCCCGGGATGTCTCTCATGATCATCTCCAGGTGCCCGCCTATCCTCTCGATCTCATTCAGATTGGGGCCGAAGATCTTGATGCCGATGGGTGTCCGCACACCAGTCGTGAGCATGTCGATACGCGCGCGGATGGGCATGGTCCACGCGTTGGTGACACCCGGGATCCTGACCACCTGGTCGAGTTCGTCGATCAGTTCTTCACGGGAGATCCGGTCGGGCCACACGCGACGCCAGACTGCATGGTTCAGCCATTCCGGCGACCAGGACGAATACCACCGGTCCCGGTGGCGCCACTCGCTCCGAGGCTTGAGCAGAACGGTTGTTTCCATCATCGAGAACGGAGCGGGGTCCGTCGAGGTCTCCGCCCGGCCTGCCTTGCCGAAGACGCGCTCCACTTCCGGTATGCTCATCAGCAGCTGGTCCTGTTTCTGGAGCAGGTCCTGGGCCTGAGCGACGGAAATGCCGGGAAGGGTCGTGGGCATGTAAAGAATGTCCCCTTCATCCAGCGGCGGCATAAACTCGCTGCCTAGCTGCAAGTAGACGGGGATAGTGGTCAACACGAGCAGCAGCGCAATGGCAATGGTTGTTTTGGGGTGCCTGAGCACCAGTCGAGCCGGCGGCTCGTAAAGAGCGAAGAGGATCCGGCTGATCGGGTGCTTTTCCTCCTTATAGTACTTTCCGACCAGGAGTTGGTTGCCAATCCAGGCCAGGGGGCGAGGCCGGAAGCGGAAATAATCCATCCGGGCGAAGAGCATGCGCATGGCCGGGTCGAGGGTGACGGCGAGGATGGCGGCAATGGCCATCGCATAGTTCTTGGTGAAGGCGAGCGGCTTGAATAGTCGCCCTTCCTGGTCGACCAGGGTGAAGATCGGCAGGAAAGCGACGGCAATCACCAGCAGTGAGAAGAAGACCGAAGGTCCGACCTCTTTCAGGGCCTGCAATCGAACCTCATGAAAGTCTCCCTTTCGGCCTCCTTCGATCCAAAGCTCGAGCTTCTTGTAGGCGTTTTCTACCTCGACGATGGCGCCGTCAACCAGGACACCGATCGAAATGGCGATGCCCGCCAGCGACATGATGTTCGAGTTGATCCCGAGGAAGTACATCGGGATGAAGGACAGCAGCACGGCGACAGGAATTGTGACGATGGGGATGATAGCCGACGGAATGTGCCAGAGGAAGATGAGGATCACGATGCTCACGATGATCATTTCAATGATCAACTCGTGCTCGAGGTTTTCGATGGCGCTTTCGATGAGCTCCGAGCGGTCATAGGTCGTGACCACCTTGACACCCTTGGGCAGAGAGGGCTTGATATCCTCCAGTTTCTGTTTGACTGCACGAATGACCTTGTCGGCGTTCTCGCTGTGCCGCATGACGATAATGCCGCCGACCGTATCGCCGCGGCCGTCAAGATCGGCGATGCCCCTGCGGATCTCAGGTCCGCGTTCCACCCTGGCCACATCGCGTAAAAGCACCGGCGTCCCGA
Organism: Acidobacteriota bacterium; assembly: GCA_041946865.1. Lineage (GTDB taxonomy): Bacteria > Acidobacteriota > UBA6911 > RPQK01 > RPQK01 > RPQK01. The sequence continues at coordinate 4,346 of JBHGBF010000018.1, forward strand.
ATTCGTTGGTGCGCAATACGACCTGCTCGAGGTCGCTCGTGTCCTTGACATAGCCGTGCCCCCGCACCATGTACTCCCGGCCGGAAAACTCGATCAGGCGTCCTCCGGACTCGACGTTGGAATTGCGGACCGCTTCCGAGACCTCCATTATCGGGATGTTGTAGGCCGCCAGGCGCTCCCGATCGACGGTGACCTGGTACTGATTCTGAAAGCCTCCGATCGTAGCCACCTCTGCGACGCCGGGCACTGACTGCAGCGCGTACCGGAGGTTCCAGTCCTGGAATGAGCGTAGGTTGGCCAGGCTGTGGCTCCCGCTCTCATCAACCAACGCATACTGAAAAACCCATCCTACTCCGGTTGCGTCCGGCCCGATTTCAGTCTTGACCTCGGATGGCAGCGAAGGAATGACTTTGCTCAAGTACTCGAGCACCCGGCTGCGGGCCCAGTAAATATCAGTGCCGTCTTCGAAAATGATGTAGACGTAGGAAAAACCGAAGTCCGAGTAACCCCGGATCGCCTTGACTTTCGGAGCGCCAAGCAGGGCGGTCGTGATGGGATAGGTGACCTGATCTTCAATGATGTCGGGCGAGCGGTCCCAGCGCGAGTAAACGATGACCTGCGTGTCCGAGAGATCGGGAATCGCGTCGATCGGCTGGTTATACAGGGTCCAGATGGCCAGGCCGACGACTGCGGCCGTGAACATCAGGACGATGTACCGGTTGTGCGCGCACCACTCGATAATTCGCTCAATCATGCTTCAGTACTCTGGCAGGGTCTTCTAACTCCCATGCTGGTGTCCCGCGGCCGCGCCGGCAGTCAGCGAGGCCTTCAGCTTTGATTCCGAGTCGAGCAGGAAATTGGCGCCTGTTACCACCTGCTCTCCGGCCGAGACACCGCTCTTAATCTCGTAGAGGTTGCGCACTTTGACTCCCACCGTCACTTCTCTCGGCTCGAACAAGCCGTTCCCCCGAGCCACGAAGACGATGTTCCGTTCACCAGTGGAAATGACCGCATCGTCGGGGACAGCGACTCCGAAGCCGCGGCTGCCATGAATGATGACATCGCCATACATCTCCGGCTTCAGTGTTCCTTGCGGATTCGCCATTTGAATCCGGGCCTTGACAGTTCGGGTCTTTTCGTCGAGCGTCGGGTCGATGTAGCTCACACGACCTGAGAGCTTCCTGCCCGGCTGATACGGCAGCAGCATCTCCGCGTGCTGGCCGACCCTGACAAACGGCAGGTTGACTTCATAGATGTCGGCCATCACCCAGACCGTGGAAAGGTCGACGACGTCGTAAAGCGTGTCGCCCGGCATCACGCGCAGACCCTCGACCGCGGTTTTAGCCGTGACAAATCCGGTGACCGGCGACTCTATGGTGACAGCGTGTATCGGCTGCCGCGTTTCCTCCAGGCGCCTGATGGCCTCGTCGCCGATATCCCACAGCTCCAGCCGCTGGCGGGCAGCCTCGACAAGGTCGATCTTCGGTCCGCTCCGCCGGTCAGTCAGGTCGCCAAACTGTTCGCGGGCCCGCAAAGCGAGCAGGTATTCCTTCTGGGTGGCATAGAGCTCCGGAGAGTAAATGGTGAAGACCGGCTGGCCCTTCTTCACGAACTGTCCTACGTAGTTCACGTACAGCTTTTCGATGTACCCATCGAATTTGGTATGGATGTGGTTCAGCTTCGTTTCGTCATAGGTGACCCTGCCGAAGGTCCGGATACTCTGCTCGAGCGGCAATTCTTCGGCCCGAGCCAGGGTGATGCCCATCAGCTGCTGCCTCTCGGGCGATAGATTGACCGGGCTGTATCCGGGGACCGGAGAAGCGCCTTCTGTTCCGCCCGGGCCGGGGGCTCGATGCCCGGCATGATCGGCGTCCGGCTCACCAGCCGCGGTTGCGCTGCTCACGGGCTCAATCGGAACCAGCTTCATGCCGCAGATCGGACAGTTGCCCGGTTTATCCGAGACGTAGGTCGGGTGCATGGGGCAGTGATACTTCTGGACGGCCTGGCTTTTGGCAGCTTCGCCCCAACCGAACGGTTTGGTTGTTACCAACCAGTAACCGGCTGCGCTTAAGGCGAGCGCCAGGGTGAATCCAAGGATGAAATTGCGCATTTGCTGCTTCCTTCCGCTCTCAATCGTCCAGGCCTGTTGTGCCTGTCAGTTCATCGATCTCCGCGAGCGCCCGCAGGTATTCCGCCTTCTGCTCATGGAAGTTGAGTTCGCTGTCGAGGATCGCGCTGAAGTTGGAGAGCACGGACGTGAACTCGATCTTCCCGGTCTCATAGCTGGCCAAGGATGACTCAAGCGCCAGGGTCGACTGGGGAGCGACGGTTTTGGAATACAGGTCCATGAGTCGTTTGGCCGCCTCCGCTGCCAGGTAACGGTCTCGAACTCGAAACCCGAGATCCTGCTCCTGGGCGCGGTAGGCGCGCTGGGATTCGGTCAGGCGAAGTCCGGCCTCCTCCAGTCCCAACCGCTGTTTCTTCCAGAAGTAGATCGGGATGTTGAGCCGGATGCGAAACTCCCACATGTCCTTCATCGCCCCCTGGTTAAAGTAACCTCCCATGACCTCGAAATCGGGATAGTACTCCTTGCGCGCCATCTCGACGCCCAGCTGGCGGCCGTCGATCATCGCCCGTTGCGACCGGAGCATGGGAGAGCGGGCCAGCGCCAGCTGCTGCACGTTGGCCAGGGGAGAGAGCAGGGGCACCCGGTCGATGGGCTCGGGCCGGCCGAGCGCTTCGGATACGGGGCGGTTGAGCAGCCTGTTGATTTCCGCTTCCAGGCTGCTCTTTCGCTGCTCCAGTTGGAGGATACGGCCGTCGAGGAGGCTGATCTCCACTTCGGAACGCACCAGGTCCTGCTGGTTCCCCTCACCAACCGAATACCGGGCCTCTGCTACTTTTGCCAGCCGCTGGAGCAGGTTCTGGTTGCGCCGGAGCACGTCGAGCGCGTCGTAGGCGAACCTCAGCTCGTGAAAAGCCGCCTTGAGCCGAGCCACCTGGGTCAGCTCGGTTGACCGGAACATCTGGCCCTCGCTCTCGGCCTCCTTCGCCGCCATCCCACTGCGTAAGCTCCGCTTTCCAGGGAAGGGAATTTCCTGGGAGATTTCGAGCCCGATATTGGCGGTCGGTTCCGTTCCAAGTCCGAACCCGGGCAGAGGAGCTCCCGCGCTGGCCCAACCGGCGCCGATCTGCGGGTCCGGCAAAGCCCTCTGCTGAGCCGGCCGGGTCTCGGCTGCCTCAAAACGTTTTCGTGCTGCCTGGATCTCCGGATTGTGAGTCAGAAGCTCCGACACCAGCGCCTCCAGGCGGATAATCTCCGGTTGAGGCCGGGACTGCCCGGTATCCGCCTGGGCACGGGCCGCAGTCGCGGCTGAGGCAGCGAAAATCCCGAGAACGATAATCCGTATTGTTCGCATAGTGGGCCTTCGGCAGCGGCTCAGGGGAGAGCGATCAGGCACAAGGGCACAAGAAGGCGCGAGCCCCTTTACAGAGGCTCGCCGCACTTCTGCATCGACTTGCCGTAGTAAGGATTGCGGATCTCCTTCTGGCCTTGTACCCAGCTCTTGTTGGCCATACTGCACTTATAGGCGAAGGCCGCCTTCCGGATGGACGGGTTGCGCTTCAGCTCGGCGATAATGGACTTGCTCAACTCGAAAAACTGGTGCCGGGTCTGTTCCAGGTTTTTCCCCTGCAAAGCAGTGGCAGCCCGACTGATCGCCGCAAAATCAGGGTCCTTGACGACGCCTTTCTGCTGGACCCCAGATGCCAGGCTCACGATTTTCCGCGCGGCCTGGTCGACCCCTTGCATGGTGTCATTGGCCAGCGACTCATGGATCCGGTAGTACTCATCCACGATCTTCTCGAAGGCCAGCTGTGAATCAGGCACCGAAGATGTCAAGGCAGGCTGCGGATTGTGGCCTGCGTGCGCACCAGCGCTGTGATCGTGCTGCGCCACGGCCGACAGGCCGGACAGAAGGCCCAAGGGAACCACCGATAGCCAACTGAATAAGGACTTTTTCATTGCGTCATCTCCTCTCGTCTATGCTCGACGATCGGCCTGGCTAGCAATAGGCGTGCCTACCCGCCATTTCAGTCATCGAGATGACGGAAGTTGAGATGTATCAAGGGATTCACGATCGTTTCTGGGCGAGCGTTCACCGCCGTCGTGGCTTCGCAGTCCGGCCATCTCTGCTGCAAATCCAACAGCTGACTGATTCATTTCGGTCGGGAGGGCTTATTGCGAGCGTGCGCGTGACTCGGGTTTAGTTGCTTCTCGCCACGTGGTATATCTGGGACGTTCCCGATACGACCCCAAAGGGACGGTGTTTATCGTGTTCTTTGCGGTGCTTCCTTCCAGCGACTGACAAGCAAAGGAGGTTTCCAGTTATGCCCCACTCGAGCGATATGATCCGTGCACATCCTCGAAAAAGCGAGTTGGACATCAAGAGGCTCTCCGAGTGCATCGACGAGTGTTTCAGCTGCGCCGAAACCTGCGTCATGTGCGCCGATGCCTGTCTTGGCGAGCAGAACCTGCCGAGCCTGATCCGCTGCATCCGTCTGAACCAGGATTGCGCGGATACCTGCCTGGCGACGGGGCGGATACTCAGCCGCCAGGTCGATCCGGATTGGACTGCAATCCGCAGCCAGGTTGAGGCCTGCGCGACCGCGTGCCGGAGCTGCGGCGCGGAATGCGAGCGCCATGCGTCGCATCACGCGCATTGCAAGACCTGCGCTGAGTCCTGCCGCAGCTGCGAGCAGAGTTGCCAGCAGATTCTGAAAGAAATCCCGGCCAGGGTGGTCGGTGCTCGCGCGTAGAAAAAGCAACGGCCTGGTGGAATCGCGTTACAGAGCCCCCCAGCCGCGCACGCAGCGGAGAGTGTTGAACAAGGGTGGAGGATGCGACCTTCCGCTGCGTGCGACTGCATAAGCGGGGGACCACGCTGTCGCTGCCGTGACAGCTCGCGGACCCTCCGCATCACGACACGCCGGCGTGTCGATTCTGATCCTCCCCAATCGACTAATGGGTGAAGGCAACGCCGGGGCTTGAATCCGAATTCCCTGGCGCTGCGTCAAAGTCGTATGTCGTAGAATAAGAGCAACTCAGACAGAAGGCTGATAGCCCCAGACGATCTGCGATCGAGATTTCCTCTTGCCGTTATCCTGCAACGGCCCGAAAGGAGCTGCATGAGTACTGGTAGTGTGAGCGCTCTGCTGCAGAGGCAGCCGGAATCGCAGCTGGCGGATCGCTACGAGGCGCTGTTTCGTGTCTCGCAAGCCATCAGCGCCCATCGCGACCCGCGTGAGCTGTTCTCGGCCCTGGCCGATGAACTGAGGGAGGTGATCAGGTTCGAATTCATCGGTGTGGCCCAGTACGAACAGGCGACCAGCCGGGCAACCTGGCTCTTGTCGCAATGCGACGAGGCGCGTGAAGATCCCCCCTCGGAATGTGCCCCTGAACAGACTCTGGCCTGCTGGGTCTACCAGCAGCAGAGGCCGCTCGTGATTCCCTTCGTCGAAGACGAGTTGCGCTTCCCGCGAATGACCGAGTGGCTCAGGGGGTGCGGCATTCGGTCGGCCTGCGCGCTGCCTCTGACTACCGTGCACAGGCGTCTCGGGATTCTGGCACTGGGCAGCCGCCATCCCGACGCGTACTCCGAGGACGAGGTGTCCTTCTTGTCCCTGGTCGCAAACCAGGTAGCGCTGGCCATTGACGACGCGCTGAACCTGGAGGCTTCAAGGCTGGCTCAGGCCGAGTTGCGCCACAAGCAGGAAGAGTTGCAGCAGGAGCGGGACCGGCTGAAGCTGCTCCTGGACCTCACGAATGGGGTGGTCTCGAATCTGAACCTTCGTGACCTCCTCCGGGCCATCACTGCCACGATACGGCGGGTCATGCAGTGCGACGTCGTCTCGGTCGACCTCCCCAACGCCGAAGGGACCCAGCTGCAGATTTACGCGCTGGACTTCCCCGAGAGTAAAGGCTACCTGAAGGAGGAGAGCGAAATGCCGATCGAGGGCACTCCTCCCGGCCGAGTATTCCGGACAGGGAAGACTCTTGTTCTGGACATCGATGACGCCCCGGTGACTCAGAACTGTGTGATTTTCAAGGAAGGGATCAAGTCGGGCTGCCTGCTTCCGCTCAACGGCCGGAATCGAGTGCTCGGCGTCTTGGGCCTCGGCAGCCGGCAACGCAGCGCCTTCAGTCAGAACCAGATCGATTTCCTCGTCCAAGTCGCGAAGCAGGTGGCGATTGCCGTCGATAACGCGCTCGCTTACGGTCAAATAGCCGATCTGAAGGACAAGCTGGCTCAGGAAAAACTCTATTTGGAAGACGAGATCCGCAGCCAGATGAACTTCGACGAGATTGTCGGCACCAGTCCCGCGCTGCGCCGCGTGCTTCGGCAGGTGGAGACGGTGGCGCCCACCGGCTCCGCGGTGCTGATTCTGGGAGAAACTGGCACAGGGAAGGAGCTGATCGCCCGGGCCATCCATAACCTGAGCCGCCGGAAAGACCGCACCTTCGTGAAGCTGAACTGCGCCGCCATTCCCACCGGGCTTCTGGAAAGCGAGCTTTTCGGGCACGAGAAAGGGGCTTTCACGGGCGCCATTACCCAGCGTATCGGGCGGTTCGAACTGGCCAACCAGGGAACGATTTTCCTGGATGAAATCGCCGAGATACCGCTCGAGCTGCAGCCCAAGCTGCTCCGGGTGCTGCAAGAGCGGGAATTCGAACGCCTGGGCAGCACCCGCACGCTTCGGACTGACGCCCGCCTCGTGGCCGCGACGAATCGGGACCTGGCAGCCATGGTCGAGGAGGGGACGTTCCGCGCCGATCTGTTCTATCGCGTGAATGTGTTCCCGGTTCGGGTTCCGGCCCTGCGAGAGCGCACTGAAGACATCCCCGTCCTGGTCCGCCACTTTGCTCAACAGTTTGCGCGACGTAACAACAAGAGCATCGAGACGATCCCATCCGAGGCAATGGAGGCTCTGGTTCGATACCATTGGCCGGGGAATGTGCGGGAGCTGCAGAACGTGATCGAGCGGGCGGTGATTCTGTCGGCGGGGCCGGTCTTGAAGGTCCCGATCTCAGATCTCAAAGCCCCGGCCACTTCGACCCGGCCCGGGACCAACGATACGCTCGATGAGGCGCAGCGAAAGCACATCCTCAAGGTCCTCGAGGAAACGAACTGGGTTGTCGGCGGCCCGCGTGGCGCGGCCGCACGTCTTGGTATCAATCGTTCCACGCTGCAGTTTCGCATGCGCAAACTGGGAATTGCCCGCTCGAGCCGGTAAAGCCGCGTCTTGATGGTGCCAACCGGTTGGCGTCGCGCCAACCGGTTAACATGCGCCTGTTGGCACTGCCGGCTCGATTCTCCACCGCTCGTGCCTTTAAGTCCCTTTCTCTCAACTTTTGCGGGATGCCCGTCCCTGACTCTGAAGACTGGCACTCCGTTTGCGACTACGGCCAGGCATCAGCAAGGAGGACGCGGATGTTGAAGATCACGGTTGTCGGTAGGGGCACAGAACAGAGGTTGGTTCTGGAGGGCAGACTGGCGGAGGAGGACGTCTCAGAGCTTCAGTCCGCGTGGGAAAGGGTGCGTCGTGCGGTAGGGTTGCGCGCTTGTGTCGTCGATCTGAGGAACGTGACGTTCATTCATCCGGGTGTTGAAAGGGTCCTGGTCGGCATGCACAGCGAAGGCGCGCAATTCATCGCTTGCGGTGTTGCGAACACCTACCGGTTGGAAGAGCTCGGTATCAAGTGCAAGGTACCGCGGGCCTGCCAACCGGTTGGCGGAGCGCCAACCCGTTAGCACCAACATCCTGGCACCGCCGGCTGTCGCCCCAGCTCCTGTTTGCAGGAACTCGTGGAACCTGAACAGGTTAGATCGCTGGACGGCCACCCCGGAGAAGATGGCACGGTAAATGCCTCATTTCAGGACAACCGATTACCAACGACTGGACCGAGTCGAAAGGAGCATACAGAAACATGCAAAGGCATATCGCAACAGTAGCGGTTTTGGCAGTGTCTCTCTCATTGACTTCGGCCGCTTTGGCACAGGAAGAACGGCACGAGATCAGTGTGCAGGGCACTGGCAATTTCACCAAAGACTCCGAAGGAAACGGAATCAACCAGCACACAACGGATTCCGGCGGCTTTCTGGTCAACTATCGATTCCACTTCACCCCCTGGCTGGCCGCAGAAGCCAACTATGGATACAGCCGGAACACGCACCAGAATCTGACGCTGAGCGGGCCATTCAACGTCAATGCCAATATGCATCAGACGACCGGCGCACTGGTACTGTCCGTCCCTGCTAATGTGTCGAGGTTGGAACCTTACGTACTGGCCGGCGCGGGAGCGCTGACTTTCGATCCGCGCACCGATGTCATCGGCACGTTTGCGGGCGCCGACCAGCAGACGAAAGCGGCGTTTCTCTACGGTGGGGGTGCGAACGTGCGCCTGGCCCCACACGTGGCGCTACGCCTCGAATACCGAGGTCTGGCCTACAAGCGGCCTGATTTCGGCGTGGATTCGCTGAACTCGGACGCGACCACCCACACCGCCATGCCCACACTGGGACTTTCGTTCAGGTTCTGAGCCGCGGTATGAGGTCGTCATTTGATGGCAGCCGGGCTCCATCGAGCCCGGCGGCCGGATTTTGGAAGGCACCGTTGTCCAGCCGCAGCGGGAAAGCGACCAGCTATGAAAATTTTCGCCTGTCCACGTCACGTTCTTTTTGCGCTCGTCCTCGCTGCGGCGCTGGTTTTGACGGCGTGCGCTTCGGTCGGACCGAAATACAGGAAGCCCGTTGTCTCGGTTCCGGCCGTCTATCGGGGGTCTGTTTCGACCGAAGCGCTGCCACCCGGATCCCCTTCCTTCGGCGACCGGAAATGGTCGGAAGTCTTCCAGGATGAGCAACTCAAGCGCCTGATCCAAACCGCCCTCCAGCAGAACTACGGCGTGCGCATCGCCGCCGTCCGGATTCTGCAGGCCCGAGCCCAACTCGGCATCACGCGCTCAGATCAATTCCCGAGCGTGGTGGCCGGGGCGGATATCGCCAGTGAACGGACGCCGCGGTCACGCTTCCCGGCTTTCAGTTTCACTTCGGGCGGGTTGAATCCGTCAGCCGCCTGGGAAGTTGACTTCTGGGGCGAGTTCCGAAGCGCCACCGAGGCTGCCCGCGCGGACTTGCTCACCAGCGAATGGGCGCGCGAAGCTGTGGTCAGCAGCCTGGTTGCCGACCTGGCCAGCGCTTACTTTCGTCTTCGCGAGCTTGACCTCGAGCTGGAAATCTCGCAGCGGACGCTGAGGTCGCGGCGCGAGTCGTTGCGCCTGACGCAGGATCTGGAAAGCCGCGGGTTGAGCTCCATGCTCGATGTGCGGCAAGCGGAGCAGCTCGTGTACACCGCGGCAGCGCAAATCCCCGAAATTGAGCGTCAAATCGAGCAGCAGGAGAACTTGATCAGCTTGCTGCTGGGCAACAACCCCGCTCCTATTCCCCGAGGCCGGGTGTTGACCGAGCAGCCGCGCCCACCGGACGTCCCAGCCGGCCTTCCTTCATCGCTACTGGAACGCCGGCCCGACATCCGCCAGGCGGAGCAGCAGCTGATTGCCTTCAACGCCCAGATCGGTGTGGCCAAGGCGGCTTACTTCCCCCAGATCACCCTGACCGGGCTCGGCGGTTTTCGAAGCTCGGCGCTCACCAGCCTCTTCAGTGGCCCGGCAGGGCTTTGGAGCTTTGTCGGGGCGCTGGCCCAGCCGGTTTTCACCGCCGGCCGGTTGCGCTCGGGAGTCGAATTCTCCGAGGCCCGACAACAAGAGGCGCTGCTCCTTTATGAGCGAACCATTCAGCAGGCGTTTCGCGAGGTCTCGGATGCCCTGATTGCCTACCGCAAAAACCAGGAGCTGCGCCAACAGCAGGAACAGTTGACCCGATCCGCCCAGGATGCGTCTCAGCTATCCGAGACGCGGTATCGCTCGGGGGTCACGAGTTATCTCGAGGTGCTGACAAACGAGACGAACTATTTCGAGGCTGAACTGGCCTTGGCTCGGGCACGGGCGGATGAGCTTCTGGCTGTCGTCGAGCTTTACCGAGCGCTGGGCGGAGGCTGGCGGCAATGAGGCTGGCACTACCTGAATCGACGAGACTGACAGGAGTAAGGAGGAATTCATGGTTAAGAGAATGATCCTGATGCTGCTGCTGACGGGAGCTGTTGTTGCAGGGCTCGGATTCTTGAAATTCCGTCAGATCCAGGCGGCGATTGCTGAAGGAGCGGCTTACCAGCCGCCTCCCGAAGCCGTCACAACCATCATCGCGCGGCAGGAAAGATGGCCGACGAGGTTGACTGCGATCGGCACTATGGCGGCAGTTCAGGGCGTCATCGTCAGCGCCGATCTGCCGGGCATTGTGGATCGAATCGCGTTCGAATCAGGCACACCGGTCAAGGCCGGGGATGTGCTGGTCGAGCTGGATACCCGGCAGGAGCAAGCCCAGCTGACGGCGGCAGAAGCTGACCGTGACCTGGCCCGGCTCAATTTCAACCGCTTGGAGGGACTTGTCAACCTCCGGGCGATCGCCCGCGCCGATTACGACCGGGCCGCGGCGGAACAGAAGCGGACCGAAGCAAGGGTCGGCGAGATTCGCGCGACCATAGCGCGAAAGAGAATCCGGGCGCCGTTCTCGGGAATCCTGGGGATTCGCCAGGTCAACCTCGGCCAGTACCTGTCGGCTGGAGACCCGGTTGTCCCCCTGCAATCGCTTGATCCGATCTACGTCAATTTCGGAATACCGCAGCAGGAAGCGGGCCAGGTGCGGATCGGCCGCAGGATCCGGGTCACAGCGGGAGATGGGGCGAAAGGCGTGTTTGCAGGCACCGTGACCGCGATCAACTCGGTGATCGATGAAGCAACCCGCAATGTCCAGGTCCAGGCCACGGTCGCCAATCCGACCGGCAGACTGCGGCCGGGGATGTTTGTTGAAGTCGAAGTCCTGGTGGGTGCCAGTCAGCGAGTCGTAGCTCTGCCGGCGTCCGCGATCAGTTACGCGCCCTATGGCGACTCGGTGTTTGTCGTGACCGACATGAAGAATCCCAAGGGTGAAACCTACCGGGGAGTCCGGCAGCAATTCGTCAAGCTTGGCCGGGCTCAAGGGGATCAAATTGCGGTCCTGTCCGGACTCAAGCCCGGCGAAGAAGTAGTCACATCAGGTGTCTTCAAACTGCGCAATGGAGCGGCTGTCCTCGTGAACAACAAGGTCCAGCCGGCCAACGAAAAGGCGCCGAAGCCGGAGGACAGTTAACATGCGCTTTACCGACCTGTTCGTCAAGCGGCCGGTGCTCGCGATTGTCGTGAACCTGGTCATCTTCATCGCCGGCTTGCAGTCGATCCGTTCGCTGAGTGTCCGGCAATATCCCCGGAGCGATATCGCCGTTATCCGGGTATCGACCGTCTACGTCGGCGCGAACGCCGACCTGGTGCGCGGTTTCATTACCACACCGCTCGAGCGGGTCATCGCGAGCGCCGACGGAATCGATTACATGGAGTCCTCGAGCGCCCAGGGACTGAGCACCATTACGGTGCACCTCAAGCTCAATTACGATACCAACGCGGCGCTGACTCAGATTCAGGCAAAGGTCGCCCAGGTGCGAAACGACCTTCCACCTGAGGCTGAGGCGCCCGAGATTGAGCTGGAGACGGCCGATAACCAGTTTGCGGCTATGTACCTGGGCTTCTCGTCCCCCGATCTCGACCAGAACCAGATCACCGACTACTTGACCCGGGTCGTGCAGCCGAAGCTGAGTTCGATCAGCGGCGTCCAGCGGGCTGACATCCTCGGGGATCGCACCTTTGCCATGCGCGTCTGGCTTAAACCCGACCGGATGGCCGCCTACGGCATTTCCCCGTCCGCGGTCCGAGAGGCCCTCGCACGGAACAACTACCTGTCGGCGCTCGGTCGGACCAAGGGGTCGATGGTATCGGTGAATCTGGTCGCGAACACCGACTTGCGCACGCCCGAGGAGTTTCGCCAGCTGGTCGTGAAGGAGGAAGGCGGCGTTGTGGTGCGTCTGGGCGAGATCGCCGACGTCGTGCTTGGCGCCGAAAACTACGAATCAGATGTTCGCTTCAACGGCGAAACGGCGACTTTCATGGGTATTTGGGTGCTGCCGACCGCGAATTCACTGGATGTGATCCGCCGCGTGCGGGAAGCAGTACCGGAAATCCAGGCGCAACTGCCCACCGGTATGAAGCTGGGAATTCCCTACGATTCGACGGAGTACATCCAGGATGCGATCGAAGAAGTGCTGACAACCCTGACCGAAACGCTCCTTATCGTAATTGCCGTCATCTTCCTCTTTCTCGGCTCCTTCCGGGCAGTGATCATTCCGATTGTGGCGATCCCCATCTCGCTGGTCGGAGCGGTCTTCCTGATGCTGCTCGCAGGGTTCACGATCAACCTGCTGACGCTGTTGGCGATCGTACTGTCGGTGGGCCTTGTCGTCGACGATGCGATCGTCATGGTCGAAAACGTCGAACGCCATCTACATTCGGGCAAGTCTGCGTTCAGAGCAGCGCTTGATGCGGCCCGGGAGCTGGTCGGCCCGATTGTCGCCATGACCATAACGCTGGCGGCTGTCTATGCCCCGGTCGGCATCCAGGGCGGCCTCACGGGAGCTCTGTTCCGCGAGTTCGCCTTCACTCTGGCCGGCGCTGTCATCGTTTCCGGAGTCGTAGCGCTCACCCTTTCACCGATGATGGGCAGCAAGCTTCTGCGGGCGGGAGACACCGAGCGCGGGTTTGCGGGTTGGATCAACCGTCGCTTCGACAGCGTCCGCAAAGCATACACGCACGTTCTGACGGGAACGCTTCGCTACCGGCCCGTGGTTCTCGTTCAGTGGGTAATCATTGCCGCACTGATGGTCCCGTTCTACATGTTTTCGCAGCGCGAGCTGGCGCCACGCGAAGACCAGGGTGTGGTGTTCGGAGTCCTCCAGGCCTCGGCGAATTCCACTCTTGACCAAACCAGACTGTTTGCCCAGCAGGTGGCGGATGTCTACCGGTCCTTCCCCGAAAGCGCCAGCATCTTTCAGATTACGTTTCCGACCGGCGGTTTCGGGGGCATGGTAACCAAACCGTGGAGCGAGCGAACCAAGACCACCGAGGAGTTGCTGGTCGAATCCTCAGGGCTGCTGGCTAAAATCCCGGGCATCCGGGTCATCCCGCTCACACCGCCTCCGCTGCCCGGCGGCGGGGACTTTCCCGTCGACCTCGTCATAGCTTCGGCAGCCGAGCCGGAGCAGCTGCAGGAGTTTGCCAACCAACTCGTCAAGAAGGCGTTCGCGAGCGGGCAGTTTATCTTCGCCGACGCCGATCTGAAGTTCGACCAGCCCCAGGCGGAGGTCGTTTTTGACCGGGACAAGCTGCGCTCCCAGGGCGTCGATCTGACCCAGGCCGGTGAGGACCTGTCCACGCTGCTTGGCGGCGATTATGTGAACCGGTTCAGCATCCAGGGCCGCAGCTACAAGGTCATCCCGCAGGTCAAGCGGGTAGAACGCCTGACCCCCGATCAGCTGAAGCACATCTACGTGAAGGGATCGGAGGACCAGCTGGTTCCCTTGTCCACCTTCGCCAGTCTGAGGACGACGACGGAGCCGCGCGAGCTGAAGAAATTCCAGCAGCTCAACGCCGTGCGCATTCAGGGGGTCATTCCGCCGAATGTGTCGCTCGATCAGGCGCTGACCTTCCTGGAGAACGAGGCCAGGACGATTCTGCCCCAGGGATTCACGCTCGATTATGCGGGCGAGTCGCGCCAGTTGCGGACCGAGGGTAGCAAGTTTCTCGGCACCTTCGTGCTCTCCGCGATCCTGATTTACCTCGTGCTTGCCGCGCAGTTCGAGAGCTTCCGCGACCCGTTCATCATTCTGGCAGGCTCGGTGCCGCTCGCGATCTCAGGCGCCCTCCTGTTTTCCTTCCTGGGACTCACCACGCTCAACATCTACAGCCAGGTCGGGCTGATCACACTGGTCGGCCTGGTATCGAAGAACGGCATTCTCATGGTGGAGTTCGCGAATCACCTCCAGGAGACGGGGATGGACAAGCTGAGCGCCATCATCGAGGCCTCCAGCACCCGGCTGCGACCGATCCTGATGACGACCGCGGCCACCGTGGTCGGGCATTTCCCGCTGGTGCTCGCCACCGGTCCCGGAGCGGGGGCGCGCAACAGCATCGGCCTCATGCTCGTCACCGGGATGATCGTCGGCAGCTTCTTCACCTTGTTCGTGGTTCCTTCGATTTACGTGCTGGTCGCGCGCAAGCGGGCGGCGGCACCCTCGGACGAGCCGGCAATTGAGGCCGAGCTGGCCCCGAGCGCGATGTAATCAACCGGACAGAGGTCTTCTGTCTGTCGTTACGGCCTTCAGGCGGGCTTTTCCGAACAGCCGGCAAGTTCAATTCTGGCCGCATGTTCGGAAAGAAGCACCTGAAGGCCGGAACGACAGACAGAGGCCCCCGGGCTCTCTGGGTGGTTTACGGCCCAATCCCGCTCGGGTATCCTTGGTAGGCGTAAGGCTGCATGATCGAGATCATCCGTACATTCCAACGCGGCCCGATACGGTCGGTCCTCTTCGATTTTGACGGCACACTCTCCCTGATTCGAGAGGGTTGGCAAGAGGTGATGATCTCGTTCATGACCGAGATCCTCCACGAGCTTGATCCCTTGACTGCTGAACAAGAGCTGCGCACGTACGTGAAAGAGTACGTGACCCGCCTGACCGGGAAGCAAACCATCTATCAAATGATCCAGCTTGCCGAAGAGATCCGGATGCGCGGCGGAAATCCGGAAGATCCGCTCGTCTACAAGCGCCGCTATCACGAAAGGCTGTGGACACGGATCCAGGATCGAATCGAGGGGCTGCAGTCGGGCAGGTACCAGCCGCAAGACTGGCTGGTGCCCGGCTCGCTCGCAATTCTGGAGAACCTGCGCAAGCGGGGCATCCGCATGTATCTGGCAAGCGGGACCGACGAGGTGTTTGTGAGGCAGGAAGCGGATCTTCTGGGTTTGACTTCCTACTTCGACGGTCATGTACACGGAGCGCAAGATCAATACCGGCTGTTTTCGAAGAAGATGGTCATTCAAAGGGTTCTTTCCGAGCAGAACCTGAAGGGCAGGGAGTTCGTGGCATTCGGCGATGGTTACGTCGAAATTGAGAACACCAAGGAGGTCGGGGGCGTGGCGGTAGGCGTGGCCACCGAAGAAAGGCTTCGATCCGGCCTGCTTGACCGGTGGAAGCGAGAACGTCTGATCGCTGCCGGGGCGGACGTCATCATCCCCGATTTTGCCGATCAGCAGCGCGTGATTTCGTACCTGACTGGAGAGATTGACTAGGAGCAAATATATGTCATTTCCCCGATTTGACCGCGCTACCCTCCAGATAAAGCCTCTGGCTGACAGGGAAAATCTGATCGAACTGGCCAGTTTCCCCACCCTTGATCAGCCCATTAAGCGCCTCCCGGACCCGAGCTTCAGCGAGATTGCCCGGCGCATACTTCGGGCCAGGGAAGAGAAAGCGGTTGTGGTCCTCATGATGGGAGCGCATCTGCTGCGCGCCGGCGCCTCCCGGTACATTATCGACCTGCTTCACAGAGGCCTCCTGACCCACATAGCAATGAACGGGGCCGGAGCGATTCATGACTACGAAATGGCCTTGATCGGCGCCACGACTGAAAGCGTCGCCCAGTACATTTCCGAGGGGCAGTTCGGCCTTTGGACCGAGACCGG
The DNA here is from genome assembly GCA_041946865.1 of Acidobacteriota bacterium. GTDB lineage: Bacteria > Acidobacteriota > UBA6911 > RPQK01 > RPQK01 > RPQK01. The sequence continues at coordinate 20,122 of JBHGBF010000018.1, forward strand.
GCGGATCAACGAGATCGTAAAACAGGGAGTCGCCGTCGGGCTCGGTTTCGGAGAAGCAGTCGGAAAGGCGATTTTCGAAAACCGGTTCCCGCACAAAGACATCAGCATTCTTGCGGCCGCGCACGAGCTGCACATTCCGGTGACCATTCACGTAGGTATCGGTTACGACATTATCCACGAGCACCCGAACTGCGACGGGGGGGCGATCGGGCAGGCCTCTTACGATGACTTTCTCATCTTCACTCATGCCATCACGCAACTGGAAGGAGGAGTGCTGCTCAACTTCGGCTCGGCAGTGATGGGCCCAGAGGTCTACCTTAAGGCCCTGTCGATGGCCCGCAACGCGGCGCGACAACAGGGACGCCAGATCGCTCATTTCACGACTGCGGTCTTCGACATCTTCCCCGTGGATGCCGACCCGAGCAGCGAACCGGGCAAGGAGGATTATCGGTACTACTACCGTCCGCTGAAGACGATCCTGATCCGAACCGTCCGGGACGGGGGAACGAGCTTTTACATACGCGGCGATCACCGCCGCACCATGCCCACTCTGTACTCCTGGCTGAAGGAACTGAGCTGTGGAACTGCAACGACTTAAAGAGCTTCTGTCACGTTTCACGCAGGTGCGTCTCGCGGTCCTCGGGGACTTCTTTCTTGACGAATACCTGGTTATCGACCCCGCTTTGGCCGAAGTTTCCATCGAGACGCGGCTCTCGGCTCACCAGGTGGTGGCTGTGCGCAACAGCCCCGGGGCTGCCGGGACTGTTTGTTCCAACCTTGTCGCCCTCGGCGTCCACACTCAGGCCATCGGAATCGTGGGTGAGGACGGGAATGGGTTTGAGCTGGCTCATGGGCTATGGTCACGGCGCGTCAGCACGGAACTGGTCCTCGAGACGCCCGAGCGCTTCACCCCCACCTATACGAAACCCATGAGGCGGCATCCGGATGGAACGGAAGTGGAAATGGAACGGCTGGACATCAAGAACCGGACCGCCACTCCTGCTCATCTCCAGGAGCGGATCATCGAAAACCTGTGGGCGGCCGTGGAATCTGTCGACGGCATGGTCATCGAAGACCAGGTCGAGGAGGAGGAGTGCGGTGTCGTCACGGCTGCCGTCCGGGAGGAACTGGCACAGCTGTCGCGCCGCTATCCGGACAAGGTTTTCCTGGCCGACTCGCGTTGCCGGATCGGGAAGTTCCGTGACGTGATGATCAAGCCCAACGAACGCGAGGCGTCGGTAGCCCTCGGCCGGACCGATTTGCGGGAGGAGGAAATGCTGGCGGCGCTTTTCCGAATGACCCGCAGGCCCGTTTTTCTAACTTGCGGACCCCGCGGCATTTCCGGGTTCGACGGAGCTCGCCGTTTCCATTGCCCGGCAGTCCCTGTCTCAGGTCCGATCGACATCGTCGGCGCCGGCGACAGCGCCGGCGCCGGCCTCGTCTCCGCCCTGTGCGCGGGAGCAACGCTCGAGGAAGCGGCCGAAATGGGGACTCTGGTCGCTTCAGTCACCATCCGCAAGCTCGGCACGACCGGCACGGCTTCCCCGGAAGAGGTGATCCAAGCGTGGGAAAGTCGGGGGTGACGCCAACCCGCCAGGCTAGCGCACACTCAAATCCCGGATATAGATGTCCTTGAAGCGCATCCGGCCCTGACCTCCGGAGTGAAGCTGGAGCGCGATCGCGCCGTTGGTTGAACGCGGCGCAGGATTGGTAAAATCCAGGACCTGGACACCGTTCAGACGCACGATCGTGCGGTTCGCGACGACTTTGATGTACATATCATTCCAGTCATACGGGCGGATCACCGTTTCGTGTTCGGGTGCCGGCCAGGCCATCCAGCCCCGGTTGTCGCCGTAAACCCCACCTGTATGGTGGTTGAGGACACGATCGATCTCGACCTGGTAACCCTCGCTGACGTCCACGGTCCCCGGGGTGAAACGAGTTCGGATATAAACGCCGCTGTTGCCGTCGGCCTCGCACTTGAACCGGATGGCCAGCTCGAAGTCCTTGTAGTCCTTCTCAGTGGCCAGGTAGCCGTACTTCTCGGTTACTCCTTCGCCGTAGATCGCACCCTCTTCGACCACCCACTTTTCCTCGCCGATCTTCTTCCAGCCGGTCAGGTCCTTCCCGTTAAAGAGCGAGATCCACTGGGGACCGACGTCACCATGGGCCTGCCGGGATTGCGCCGAAGCCAGAGGCAGACCGCCAAGCCAGAGAGCCAGAGTAACGACCACTGCCGCAAGCTGTTGTTTCAGATGCATTGTTCTCTCCTTCTTCGTTAGAGCAAGCGCGTAGGAAGCGACCGGAAGCCGCTTCGTGACGGTTTTGGCATGAAAAACCAGGGATGTCAATCAGGATTGAGATACGGGCACGGATTCGACAGGGGTTTTCACGGGACGACGAGCCTTTTCGAGAAATCTCAGGATCGCGTGCATGAAGACCAGGACCCCGGTCATCTCCAGAAGCTCCTCCAGGTCGGTCAGAAGGAAATAGAAGAAATTCATCCCGTGACGGGAAGCCCACACGCCGTCCACCATTTCCATTATCAGGCTCCCTGAGATGTAGACAGAACCGGCGAGAAGGAAACGATTGCGGGTTCGCCTGTCAAGGCTGGCCAGGAACCTGAGACTCCACAGGCCGACTGCGGCAACGAAGAGGATCCCCGGTATCACCCAGGTGAAGTAGAAGATGCCGTCCGCCCCCAAGGCCCGGCGCAAGGGTTTGATGCTCTTGTCGTGGAACTGCGCCGTCTCGTCTGCAGATAAGAAGACAAAGATGCCGGCCAGGATCGTCCAGTAACGGACATATCCGGAGCCGCGTCTTCTCTCGGTCTGTGCACAGGCGATGAGAAGGAGCGCCGTCAACAGGAGCAGCGCTGACGAAAACCAGGTGGGGAGGTTTCCTTCGCAATTCACGTCAATGACCCGGTTTATTCTCAAGGCCGTCTTCCCGTTGTTGACGAAGAACAGGACGATCTGGCTCGCGACGCTGAGCAGCGTCAGCATGACCATGACCACGGCCAGAAAGCTGACCACTTTTTGGACAGGTATCTGGGCGAGCACTCTCAGGCTCGGGTCCGAGTTCATGAGACAAACCCTCCGATGGAGAAAGCGTTCGGCGAAGAGGGTGAGAAAAAAGCTGGGACGTCTTCTTATCCCAGCTTAATCGGGAAACGGGCGGAAAGGGAATAGCAGCGGCACGGCTAAAAAGGTTGTCCGCGCCGTAACGAACAAGTGAACATTTTCAACGCCCTCGCCCCGTGTGCGGCTCTTCAAGACAGCCGAGGGCATTGAGGTAAGTCACCACCGGCCGGCTCAGCTGAGCGGCTTGAACAGCCTAGGCGCCAGGTCACGCAGGTAACGACGCCAGTTGATCCAGGTGTGGCCGCCGTCGCTGATATGGATCTGGCTCTTGATCCCGTGCTTGTTCAACAGCTCCTGCAGGTTCTTCGATCCGGCTAAGGTGAAGTCCTTGTCTCCGACGCTGATCGAGAAGAGCCGGATCCAGGAGTTGATTTTGGGGTTGGTGAGAAATCCGGCATTAGCGCTTTCCCACTGGGTTGGATTCTGCCCGATACCGGCGCTCCACACCGCCACGTACGCGAACTGGTCGGGGTGAGCAGTCACGACTTGAAGCGCGTGTCCTCCACCCATGGAGAGTCCGGCAATCGCGCGGTTTTCCCGGTCGGCCCGGACTCGGAAGTTCCTTTCGGTCTGTGGGATTACCTCTTTCATCAGTTCAGGAACGATACGCGCCCGAGCGGCGGCGTATGCGGCCGCGAGCTCCGGCGGCGGAGTTGTACCGGGAGTCGGCCGCGGAAGATTGGCCGGCATCGGGAGGCTTCCGTTCGGCATCACCACGATCATCGGTTGAGCTTTCTTCTCGGCGATAAGATTGTCGAGGATGAAGCCCGCTCGCCCGATCGTGCTCCAACCCGAATCGTCATCTCCGGCGCCATGTAGCAAATAGAAGACCGGATACCGCTTGCTCGAAGCGTCATAGCCGGGGGGAGTGTAGACGTGCATACGACGCTGCACCCCGAGGGTCGTCGAGTGGTACCAGAGCAGTCGCATCTGACCGTGCGGCGCCGGGGAGTTGTCCTCGAAGGCTGCTTCTGGTCCGGGCACGAAGAACATACTGTCGACACCCGCAATGCCCTGTTTGATCAAGGGGTTTGGAGGGTCGAGCGTCTTTACTCCGTCGACCACAAGGCTGTAGCTGTAGAAATCGGGTACGAGAGGGCCGACGGTGACCGACCACACGCCGTCTTCGCCCTTGGTGAGCTTCTCCGTCGCCGCCCCTTCCATCCAGTCCCCGCTCAGGATGACGTCGGAGGCCTTCGGGGCTCGGATACGGAACGTCACGCGGTGGTCAGCGAGCACCTCCGGAGAAACCACCGGGGCGGGACGGCCCGGCGCCTGTGCCAGGGCGAAAACGGTGGCCGCCCAGGCGGGCAGCAACAGAGCAACCAGAACTCGGCACAACGGAAACCTTGATGTCTCAATCATATCGTCAGGCATAGGTGAGACTGCCGCTTATATCACCATTCGGCAAGGACGGCAAGGAAGCGGCGCGCTTGGGCACAACTCACATCCGGAGACGGATGGGAGGCACGGCGGTCCCACTCGCAAGGAGTGGGAGGGAACCCTCGCACCGTTACCAGGGTGGGCTACTGCTTCCCTTTTTCCGTGCCTTCGGGCAGATTTGCAGGCGTGGGAAAACCTGTCATAAGATGAGTACAAGGCTCTAAGAGCAAGCGCTGAGACTCGGTCGAGGGCGCTGCCGCCTCCTTGCGTAGTTCCTTCAACCGGCCGATCTCGGCCGTGCTCGGTCACGGCATCCCAAGGAGTCAAACCATGCAGCTGACTTCGTTCGGCCACAGGGCCGTGTCCGCGCTTGCCCTGTGCCTGCTTCTATTCAGTCCTGTCTTGGCTCAATCGGATACCGCTCAGATCTCCGGCTTCGTACGGGATCAGACTCAGGCCGCCATACCCGGTGCGGCGGTGATCATCACGAACGAAACCACGCAACTCGAGCGAAAAACGATAACCAACGATGAGGGCTACTATGCGGTTGCCAGTCTGCCTCCCGGGTACTATACGGTTACGGTAGAAATGGCAGGCTTCAAGAAGTTCGTAAAGACGCGAAACAAGCTGGATGCCAGCGTCAACCAGAGGGTCGACGCCGCGCTGGAGGTCGGAGGTGTCGAGGAGACGATCTCGGTGGTGGCGACGCCCACGCCGATCCAGTCGGACAGCGCCATGGTGGCCAAGCTGGTGGAAAGCAAGCAGATCGAAAAGATGTCACTGAATGGCCGCAATCCGCTGTTCCTGGCATTGCTCAAACCCGGCGTCAGGGGTGGCGCCTTGACTCAGTTCAATTTCGGCCTGACTTCAGGAGGTCTCTCTATCAACGGGGGACGAACGCAGGACATGCTGATCACATATGACGGAGCGGTCGGCATTCGAACGCGCGCGAATGGCACCAGCGTTGGTACGGCCGATTTGGATACCGTCCAGGAAGTGCAGATCCTCACGGCCAACTACAACGCTGAATATGGCCGGTCGGCGTCCGGTCAGATACGAATCGTGACGAAGAGCGGAGGGCAGGACTTTCACGGGTCGGCGTACGAATACCTGCGGAACGACAAGCTGGATGCCAACAGCTGGTCACGCAACCGTGCCGGGCTGCCGCGCGAGGCGAGCCGCTTCAATCAGTTCGGATACGTAGTGAACGGGCCGGTCTATATACCCCGCCTCTTCAACACGAACCGCGACAAGTTCTTCTTCCTGTGGAGCCAGGAATGGGTGAGGCGACGCCGGGACATCACCTCTATCGTGACGGTTCCGAGCCTGAAAATGCGTCAAGGAGATTTCTCGGAACTGCTGGATCCCGCCAACCCGTTCTTCGGAAAGGCGATCACAGTCAACGATCCGGCCACCGGCCTGCCTTTCCCGAACAACGTGATCCCACCGGAGAAGCTCAGTCCGAACGGCATTGGGTTCCTTAACGCCTATCCAGAACCCACTCCGGGCTTCCTGCAGGGCCGCAATAACTTCATTCAGACGCGGCCGCAGCCAGAGAACCAGCGCAAGGACACACTGGCACTTGACTACGTGATGAACGAGCAGCATTCGCTGAAGTTCCGCGGGGCGATGTACAACTGGACGTCGGTCGACGCCTTCCGCAGCGGTCTTGACCGGGCCGTTACGGACTGGGATCGACCTAACCGGACGGGATCGGTCAGCCACCTCTGGTCGATCAGCCCGACCACAATCAACGAGGTCATGGGGACGGCGAGCGTGGATGTTGTCCACATCGGCATCTTCAGGGAAGGCGGCCGCTTCCTGCGGAGCCAGTACGGGATCAATTACCCTTACCTCTTCCCGGAGCGGAAAGAAATCCCTGACAAGATACCGACGATAGACATCTCCAACTTCCAGCAACTCGACGGCGGGCCGTACCCGTCTTCATCCTCAGGCCCCATCTACAACGTCAGCGACAACTTCACGAAGATCCTGGGCACGCATTCCCTGAAGTTGGGTGTTCTGTACGAACGCTCCGGCCAGAACGACTTCGATCAGATCAACGTGACGGGCGTCCCTGGTGGGACGAACAACCAGAACGGCCGATTCGTTTTTGACGACACGCGGGCGGGAGCCGCGACGGCCGGCCTGGGTATTGCGAACGCCGCGATGGGCTTGTTCACCTCCTATGCCGAAATCGGACCTCGGGCCTACACCCCGTATCGGAGCAACATGTTCGAGTGGTACGCCCAGGACAGCTGGAAAGCCACCCAGAACCTGACGCTGGAATACGGGGTCCGCTGGACCTACGTGACTCCTTACTACTACAGTCTCTGGGGCAACATTGCGATCTTCGACCCCAGCCGTTACGATCCGGCTAAGGCTGTCGTCCAGGATCCCCAAACCGGCTTCATCCTGAGCGGAGATCGTTTCAACGGCGTGGTGATTCCCGGCGATGGATGGCCGGAAGCGGCCAGAGGCCGTGTGGCCATTGCCGATACGGGCGAATTTGACCATCTGTTCTCGGGCGAAGAGCTGGTTGGCGAGAGGCATTGGAACAATTTCCAGCCCCGAGTCGGCTTCGCTTACCAGATCACCCCCAATGACGTTATCCGCGCAGGCGCCGGCAGGTTCATGGCCAAGCCGGGTGTTTCCGACAACGTGTTCCTGGGTGGTAACCCGCCCTTCCAGCCCATGGTCTCCATCGCCACAGGCCAGGCGGACAATCCGGCCGGCGGGCAGCCTTCGCTCTTCCCGCAGTTCTTCATGACGATGGACCCGGTTTTCAAAATCCCCCAGTCGTACATGTGGAACGTCTACTATCAGCGGCTGCTGCCATTGGAGACCAGTATTTCCATCGGCTATGTGGGGCGGACCGGGCTGTACCTGGAGCGGGAACGCAACCTGAACAGCCTGCCTGTGGGTACCCTTTACCGGCCGGAAAATGCGGGGATCAATACCAACGTTCTTCGGCCGTTTAAGGGTTTTGCCCAGATACCGATGGCCGAAAACGCCGCCCGTTCGGAGTACAACGGCTTGCAGCTCGAGCTGAACCGGCGCTTTGACCGAGGCCTCGGTTTCGGTATCGCGTATACGTACGCAAGGTCGTACGACAACGCCTCTGATCGACGCTACCGGATGTTCAACCCCTTGGATGGCAGCCTCGATTGGGGGCCGTCCAACTTCGACACTCCTCATGTGCTGGTGGTGAACGCGATCTACGAGTTGCCGTTCCTGCGCGGTTCACGGGGGCTGACAAACGCCTTTCTCGGCGGCTGGACCCTGACCGGTATTTACCAGTACCAGAGCGGGATCCCGTTCCATATCGGTACGGGCGAAGATTTCGCCGGGATCGGCAGCGGCAACGAAACCCAGCTGTGGAATCTCGCGGGAGACGTCGAGTTGTCGAGGAGCGAGAGGGCATTTTCGCAAGGCGCTTCGGACAACAACTTCTACTTCAGAACCACTACGTCAAGCGGCGCGCCTATAGCCACACCGCCGCCCCAAGGCACTTTTGCCGGACAGACGAGGAACTCCGCCGGACACCAGCCGAACTGGCACAACCTGAGCATGGCGGTATTCAAATCGTTTGCCCTGACCGAATCTCAACGGGTCGAGTTCCGCTCGGAGTTCTTTAACTTGCCGAACCATCCGAACTGGGGTGACGTCGACGCCAACCCGCGCTCGAGCACCTTCGGTAAAGTGACGAGCAAGACCGGAAACCGGGAGATTCAGTTGAGCCTGCGCTACAGCTTCTAGCTCCGCGCGAACAAGGGAGTCGCTCACACAGCGAGGGCGTTGAAAAAGCGTGGAGGATGCGCTCCCGACCCATTTGTAGTTCCGCCTCAGGCGGGCTTTTCCAAACGGCATGCGACGATTGAGGTTGCCAGCTGTTCAGAAAAGCCCGTCTGAAGGCGGAACTACAAACGGACGGTGGAACACCGTTCGCCCGAGGAGCTTCGTGCAAAGATGCGGGCAGAACTCCGTGAAGCCGCGCTTTGGCGCCGCTGGATGAGCCGGCGTGCTGCGAAGACCAGCCCCGCCCCAAGGCCGACTGTGACCGCCCAGCCAATAGCAGGAGATAAAGTCTCGTGCCCGTCCCGGGATCGATAAACGTGCTCCGGATACTCCTCCTCGACCGCAGACGCCCCTTCACCTGCGGCGAAATCCAGCACTTCAACCAGGTGCATGGCCTGGCGGTCCGTGGCCTGGGCAATCTGCTCCCGGCAGCTGAAGCCGTCCGAGATGATCAGTGTCGTCTTGGCCTGCTTTCGGACGTTCGGTAACAGGACGCGTTCTCCGCACTTCATGGCCACATCGTAGCGATCGCCCTTCTCGAAGCCGAACGAGCCTGCCATTCCGCAACACCCGGAGTCGAGCGTTTCGTACTTGAGCCCTGTCTCCCGAAGCAGCCATTCGTCCGCGTGGGTCTTCACAATGGCTCGGTGATGGCAGTGCAGATGCACGATTGCGTCGCGGTTAATCTGCAGCGTCCGGTGCCGGTCCTGGTTCTTCTGCAGGAATTCCGCGAGGGCGTACGTCTGACGGCTCAGCCGGTGTGCGTCCTCGTTCTCCGAGAACAGGTTGATCAGCTCATCTCGGAAAACGGAGACGCAGCCGGGCTCCAGGCCGACCATCGGTGTCCCGTTCCGGATCGCGCCTCCGAGAGTGTCCAGACACTCCTGCAGCTGGAGCTTCGCCAGGCCCAGCATCCCCCAGTCGTAGAGCGGCCGACCGCAGCACAGCTGCCGTTCCGGGATGGTCACTTTCCATCCGGCTCTCTCCAGCACGCGGACGGCAGCTCTGGCGGTCTCAGGATGAGAGTAGTTGTTGAACGTGTCCGGCCAGAGAATCACTTGAGGAGCGGTCGTCTCGGCTGGCTCCGGCCGATTCGTGAACCAGTCCCGAAAGGTGGTGCGGGCGAACAGGGGGATTTGTCGCTGTGGGGCCATCCCCGACGCCATTTTGCCGATCGCCGCCAGGACGGGGTTCCGGGCCAGAGTGTTGACGAAACGCGGCATCAGGCACGCGAGTTTCGCCCATCGGGCAATCAATCCGAACGCATAGGCGGATCTGGGGCGGAGCCGGTGTCGATAGTAATGTGAAAGGAACTCGGCCTTGTAGGTGGCCATGTCCACATTGACCGGGCAGTCACCCTTGCAGCCCTTGCAGGCGAGACAGAGATCAAGCGATTCCTTGACGTCTGAGCTGCGCCATCCTTCTCGAATAACCTCGCCTTGCAGCATTTCGAACAGGAGACGAGCGCGGCCTCGAGTTGAGTGTTTCTCTTCCCGTGTGACCATGTAGCTCGGACACATGGTTCCGCTGCTGTCCCGGCGACATACGCCCACGCCGACACAGCGTAGTCCCGCCCGGGCAAAGCTGCCCTCATCGTCGGGGAACTGGAAGGTCGTTTTCGGCCGCCACGGGTTGTAGCCGGTCCCCAGCCTGAGGTTTTCGTCCGGCCGGTAGGCGTCCACGATCTTACCCGGGTTCATCCTACCGTCGGGATCCCAGATCGTTTTGAATTCCCGGAAATGGTCGATCAGACGATCGCCGAACATTTTGGGCAGAAGAAAGGCGCGGGCCTGGCCGTTACCATGCTCGCCCGAGAGTGACCCGCCATAGCCGATTACGAGGTCGGCCGCCTGGTCGAGAAAATCTGTCCACCTGGCAATTCCATCCGGTGTGACCAGGTCAAAGGTGATGCGGCAATGCAGGCACCCTTGTCCGAAGTGCCCATAAAGGGCGCAATCATATCCGAACTTGTCAAGCAGCTTGCGAAAGTCGCGCAGATAGCTTCCCAGCCTCTCCGGTGGGACGGCGGAATCTTCCCAGCCAGGCCAGGAGTCCGGCATGCCCGGCACATAAGCCGTCGCACCGAGCCCGGATTCGCGAATGCTCCAAACCCGGTCTTCCTGGTGCTTATCGGCAAAGAGCTTCACGCCCGAGGGACCGTGTCCTTTCAACTTGTCCATCACCTGCTGCGCCAAAGCCCTGGCGTCCCGGGTACTCTCGGCCCCGAATTCGGCGAGCAGCCAGCCCCGTCCCTCTGGCAGGAGCCCGACATCAGCCGGATGCAGCTCTTTTCTCCGCATGAAATCCACCAGGCGATCGTCGAGCTTCGACACTCATAAGTTCCCTCATTCATTCAGGGCTCGATCAGCTTACTTTCCAACGCTCGGCGTCCGCCCGCTTCGGCTCCAAGCCGAGACCGGGACGATCGAGGTCGGGGACAAGCTCTCCGTCGGTCAGGCGCGGTAGCCCGTCGAACAACATCTGTTCAACGCGGACGTGGTCGTGAAAGTATTCGACGTGGGCGATGGCCGGGGCGGCTGCGGCGATCACACCGTGAATCGCGGGAGCCGTGTGAGCGGAGAAGGGAACGGCAAACGAGTCCGCCAGGTCGGCCGCTCGCAGCCAGCCCGTCACACCGAGGCAGCGGGTGACGTCGGCTTGAAGGATATCGACCGCCTCGGCTTTGAGCATGTCGCGGAAATACCAGGGATCGTAACCGTACTCTCCGGCTGCAACCGCCGGGCTTCACCTTGGAGCGGATGAACCTCAGCTGATCCAGATGGTCGGAAAAGACGGCTCTTCAAAATAACAGACGCCGGACTCCTCGAAATACCCGGCCGCTTCTATGGCCGCCCGCACGGAATAGCCGCCGTTCGCATCAACGAAAAGCCCGGCATTGGGACCGATGGCGCTGCGCGCTGCTCGAACACGACGGCGATCCTCCTCGAGTCGAGCCCCGTCTTGCCGGAACGGTCAAACACCTCAACCAGCACGGCGGTTGTTGAGCTCCAGGAGAAGGTTCCGTCCACCTCAGGCCGGTTGGTCGCGATGCGATAGACGGCAATGTCGAGTCTGGTCACCTCCAGCATGGGCTAAGGTGTTCTTTGGGTCGCTTCAGAGATGCGTGCAAGAATCAGGGCCCCCGGGGCCTCCGCTACACCAACTCCTTCACCTTGTCCGACAGCACGGTGAGCGCGATTTCTTTGCGATTGGGCTCGCCGCGTATCAGCGATTCCGCAAAATGTGCGGCCTGTTCGAAGGTCACTTTGGCGGGCATGGGCGGCTCGAACTTGTCTACCAGAGCCTCTACGACCACTGGGCCTGGCGTATTAAGGGCCTGGTCCAGGATGTCTCCGCACTCTCTCGGGTCTTCGATGGTAAATCCGGTGGCGCCGCAGGCAGCTGCAACCGCGTTAAAGTCGATCGGCTGGAGATCGACGCCATACTCGGGATGGCCGAGGAAGACCATCTGTTCCCACTTGATCTGCCCGAGGACGTTGTTCTTGACTATGATGACCTTGATTGGCAGCTCGTACTTGACCGCCGTGGCCAGCTCAGCCATGAGCATCGAGAGCCCGCCATCACCGACAAAGGCTACGCACTGCCGATCGGGGTAGGCAACCTGGGCGGCGATCGTGTAGGGGAGGGCGTTGGCCATCGAAGCCAGCGTCCCGGAGAGCGAGTGCATCTGCCCCTTCTTGACAGGGATATGTCGCGCGAACCAGGTGGCAATAGTGCCGCTGTCGCAGGACACGATAGCGTCGTGGCGCAATCGCTTGCCCAACTCGGCTGCGACCACTTGAGGCTTCATCGGCTTGTCCGTCCGGCTTGCCCTCTCGTCCATCAGCTCGCGCCATTCCTTCATCCCCCGCTGTGCATCTTCCAGGAATGACCGATCTGACCGTCGCCGGAGCAAAGGGATCAGCGACTGGAGTGTCAGCTTGGAGTCCCCGACGAGGCCCACCTCGACCGGGTACCGCAACCCGATACGCGAGGGATCAATGTCGATCTGTACCGCGCGCGCCTGGCCGCGTCTCGGCATGAACTCCACGTAAGGGAAAGAGGTACCGACCATGAAAAGCGTGTCGCACGCCTCGATTGCTTCCTGGGACGGCCGAGTTCCCAGCAGCCCGATGCTGCCCGTCGTGTACGGGCTGTCATCGGGAACGCAGGCTTTCCCGAGCAGCGGCTTGATGATGGGGGCGGCCAGGATCTCGGCCACCTGCTCAAGCTCGTCACCGGAGCTCAAGGCCCCCCGGCCGGCCAGTATGGCTGTTCGTTCGCCGCTGTTCAGGATCTCGGCGGCGCGCCCCAGGTCCCGGTCCGACGGCAGCTTCCAGCTGCTGGTCAGCGCGTCCGAAGTATGACCCGGAACGTTACGGCTGGAACGCTCCTCGCTCTCCTGTTCCTGCAGGTCAACCGGGAAGGTGATGTGCGCCACGCCGCGATAGTACAGAGCCGTCCGGCAGGCCAGATCGGCAACGTTCTGAACGTGCGCGGGACCCATGATCCGGTTGTTGTACACGCTCACATCCATGAAGACCTTGTCAAGATCTACGTCCTGTTGGGTCCTGGTTCCAATCAGGTCGTGGAAACAATGGCCGGTGATGGCGAGAACCGGCTGGCCGTCAAGCTTGGCGTCGTACAGACCGTTGAGAAGATGGATTCCGCCGGGACCCGAGGTGGCCAGACAGACGCCCAGTTTGCCCGTGTACTTGGCATAGCCGCAGGCCATAAAAGCGGCCGCTTCTTCGTGACGCACCTGGATGAAACGGATTTCATCCTGCTTCTTGCGCAGGGCTTCCATGATCCCGTTGATCCCGTCTCCGGGCAGGCCGAAAATCACATTCACTCCCCAGTCCTGGATGGTATCGATCAGGACATCGGCCGCTGTCTTTGCCATGGGATGGCGCTCCTTTCCAAGGATCGGTCGACTCTCGATGAGGTTACTGCTGGCTTTTACGTGGTCGGAGCAGGTTCAGCTGTTCTGCAAACGCTTTTCCTTCATGTTAGCGAATCCATGGCGGGTGGGGAAGAGAAGCGGCCGCTGGGCGATTCTCGCCTCCGGCAAGACTGGGCCGGGCGTTTTTAGAAGCTTTCAGCTAAAACGAAGACAGTTAGATTTTCAGGCTTGGGCGCGGAAGCTGAAAGCTGACCGCTGACCGCTGATCGCTGATCGCTGATAACTTCCGTCTTCAAGATTTCAAGTATCCTTGGCTAGATATATATAGGAGATCCGAATGAAACAGCTTACCTTCCTTACCGCGATGACGATCCTTATGGGTCCGCTTCTTCTTGCTCAGCAGACGACTCGAGCGTCTGCCGGTGATTCGTTCGAGGATATTGCGGCCCTGCGCCAGCGGGTCTCCGACCTCGAACAGCGGATCGCTATCCTCGAGCAGCAGCTGCGCGTGCTGCAGGGCATGCAGGCGCCTCCGGCCGAGGCGCAGGCGGAAGTGCCACCGCCGCCTGCCCCTCCGCCTGCCGCACCGACGCCGACCCCTAGCGTGGCCCAGGAGACGCAGGTCCCGGTGGGCCAGCTGCCGACCTACGGAGGAGCATCGTCATTGGCCAAAGTCCTCAATCCGGATATCAGCATCATCGGCGATTTCATCGGTAAAGTGGGCGGCAATCCCGTTCAGCCCTCGTCTTCGCTCGAGATGCACGAATCAGAGGCGGGACTGCAGGCCATCATCGATCCCTATGCCCGGGGTGATTTCTTTCTGTCATTCGGGGGGAGCGGCGTAGAGCTCGAAGAAGGCTACATCACCTTTACTTCGGTGCCCGGCGTCGTGGCGAGGGCCGGGAAGATGCGCTCCGCTTTCGGTAAAGTGAATCAGCTGCACAACCACACCTTGTCCTGGGTCGACCGGCCCCTGGTGATTGACAACCTCCTGGGCGGCGAAGAAGGGATCAGCGATGCCGGAGTCTCAGTCTCCCGAATCATCCCGGCGCCTAAGGGCCTCTTCCTCGAAGCTGCGGGCCAGGTTTTCCGGGGCGATTCGGGCGAGGATGAGACGCCTGTATTCCGCGCCTCGCGGAGCAGCGATGTGAGCGCTGTCGCTCATCTGCGCAGTTATGCGGATCTCAGCGAATCAACGAACTTCGACTTGGGACTCTCGTACGCGCGCGGCCACAATGAGCTGGGCAGCGGGTTTGTCACGCACCTGTACGGGCTGGATGGGACGGTAAGGTGGAAACCGTTGCGCCGATCGATCTATCACTCCTTCGTCTTTCGAAGCGAGCTGATCTGGAGCCAGCGGCGGGAACCGGCTGCGCTCCAGCGGGCCTTTGGTTTCTACGGCTCGGCGGACTACCAGCTGGCACGTCGCTGGTTCCTCGGCGGCCGGTATGACTGGTCGGAGCGAAGCCGCGAGGCGGAGGTGGCAGACCGGGGAGGATCGCTGATACTGACATTTTCGCCGAGCGAATACAGCCAGATCCGTGGTCAATATCGCGTCACCAACTATAACCATAGCATCACAACCAATGAGCTCTTTCTGCAGCTTCTTTTCTCGCTAGGAGCGCACGGGGCGCATCCGTTCTAAAACCGGAAGCGAGCATTCAGGAGTTGGAATGAAAGGCAAAAGTCAGGGCTCAGGGCTGGAAGAAATACAATGAAGAAAATGCCATTTATGCGTAAGATCGTCGCCCTGGCTGTCGTGTTTCTGATGACAGCCATCTTCTCCGTGACGGCGGAAGCGAAGAAGCTGTCCGTTGTCTGCGCCACCAGCGATCTGGCCGCCCTTGCCCGCGAGGTCGGAGGTGACTGGATTGACGTAGAGTCGATTGCGAAGGGATACCAGGATCCGCATTTTGTGGAGGCCAAACCGAGTTTTCTGCTGATGCTTCGTCGGGCAGACCTCCTCGTGACTGTGGGTTTGCAGCTGGAAATAGGCTGGATGCCGCCGCTCGTGACCCAGTGTGGGAATCCTCGGATCCAGCCGGGATCGCCTGGTTACCTCGATGCCTCCCAGTTTGCCGAAATCCTCGACATTCCCACTGGCCCGGTTACTCGGGCCATGGGCGATGTGCATCCTCTCGGCAATCCTCACTACTGGCTCGACCCGTCCAACGGGCGGCGGATGGCCAAGGGAATTGCCGACAAGCTCGGACAACTGGATCCCGCGAACGCCGGCTACTTTGTACAGCGATTCAAGAGCTTCGATCAGCGCCTCGCGGCTGCCGAGCAGAAGTGGGATGCGGCCATGAAACCCTACCGAGGCCGCAAGGTCGTCACGTATCACAATTCCATCCCGAACCTCGCGAAGCGGTTCGGCTTGAACGTGATCGGATACGTTGAACCGCGACCGGGAATTCCGCCTTCGCCCGGCCATACCATCCAGCTCATCGGTTTGATGAAGCGGGAAAACTGCAGGATCATCATGGTCGAACCCTATTTTGACCTTAAGACCCCGAACGCCATCGCCCGGGAAACCCAGGCGAAAATCGTGCAGTATCTTCCCTCCGTGGGGGGTGAAAAGGGAGTCGATGACTACTTCAAGTTGTTTGACTACGATCTCGATCTGCTGATCAAGGCCTTTGCGGCAACTCAGTAATCACTTGAGGAGCGATATGGAAATCCTTCCGTTCTTGCTCTGGCCGTTTGTAGCGAGCCTGATATTGACAGGCATTCACGCTTATCTCGGAGTTCATGTTGTCGAGCGCGGCGTTATCTTCGTCGATCTGGCGCTGGCACAGATCGCGGCTCTGGGCGCGACCATCGCCATCCTGCTGGGCATGGACGTTCACGGCCAGGGAGCTTACTGGCTGAGCCTCGCTTTCACGTTCATAGGCGCTGCTATCTTCGCCTTTGCCCGAGCCCGGGCGGCCCATATTCCACAGGAAGCCTTTATAGGCATCGCCTATGCCGTGGCCTCCGCCGCCGCCATCCTGGCGATGAGCAAGGCCACCGGGGAAACCGAACATTTGAAGGACATGCTGGTCGGGAACATTCTCGCGGTCGACCGAACCGAGGTCGTGAGGACGGCCCTCCTTTACGGGGCGATCGGCTTATTTCACTACGTGTTCCGGCGCAATTTCCTGCTCATCTCGACCAACCCGGCGGCGGCTGAGGCGCGCGGCTTGAACCTTCGCCTCTGGGACTTTCTTTTCTACGCGTCCTTCGGCTTCGTCGTCACGTCCTCTGTCTCGATTGCAGGCGTGCTGCTCGTTTTCTGTTACCTGATTGTCCCGTCGGTGGGGGCCATGCTTCTTGCCGAACAGGTCGGAACACGCCTGGCCATCGGCTGGACGATGGGGACGCTGGTTTCTGCGCTGGGAGTCTGCTTCTCGGTCTGGCTGGACCTGCCGACCGGGGCGACTATTGTCTGCACCTTCGGCGGCGTGCTCCTGCTGGTGTTCATCGCGCACCTTTTCTTCTGCCACGGCGCCCGGGCCCGCCCCCCGAAAAGCGCGCTCTCGGCACGAGCCGAGGATCGGGCTTACACCGTCAATCGCCTGCAGGACTGATGCCGCGCTCGCTGGCACGCGTAACAACGTGGCGCATGGACCTTGGCTGCATGGCCCTGTTACGCGTTTCAGCGGATTAGCGCATTTCCCCCTTCGCCGCCTGCGCCTTCGTCAGGCGAGTTTCGGTATACACTTCATACTCTTTGCCCGGCGCAGCGAGCTCAAAGGTTTCCAACCACTCTCCGTTGTCCAGAAGTCTGTAAGTCTCTTTTGCCTTCCAGCCGGCAGGAATGTTCTCGATAGCTTCGGTCTCGAAAACGAAGACCTTCGGATCAGCCCCCGAGTCAGTCCGGACATACTGATTCACGAACCCTTCACCGTGAAACTGCCTGAGGACGAGCTTCTTCCGGTTCCGGTCGTAGCTGAAATAATCCAGATTCTGGTGAACCTCACCCTTGGAATTCTCCTCCTGCGGCTCGTATACCGTGCGGTTGCGGCCGTGGAGAAATTTGGCGCCTAGGATGAAGGAGTAGTTGCGTTCAGAGGTCGAAACTCCCGGCTCGCCCTTGCCGCTGCCCTTCCAGTCGCCTTCCAATTGCCGGAGAGCGCCCCACGGAGCCGGCTGCGCCGTGGAAAGCGCAGATCCCTGGCCGAGCAGGACCGCGAGCGCCAACGTCGATGCGACAAACCATGCCAGTTTCAGCATCATGCCCTAATGATTAGCACAGAATACCGGGCCGAAGCACCCAAACCGCACCAGAACCTGCACAGTTCGTGGTTCCGCCTTCAGGCGGGCTTTTCCGAACAGCATGCGACGATTTAACTTGCCGGCTGTTCCAGAAAAGCCCGCCTGAAGGCGGAACTACGAACGGAATGCACCCTCTGCCCGTTTGACTTCCTGGGGAGGCTGCCGTTTCTTTGGTGGCCAGCTCCCTGTCTTCTGGCTTTCTGGAGCGGTATGATATCGCCAAAAAGGGGGTGGCATGGTGCAATCACGTACTTCCCGCCGTGTGGTCTTAAAATCCGCCGTTACTCTGGCTGGAGGAATGGCGCTGGAGTCGAGCCTCTCAGCTGCGGCCGCACCGGAACCGAGCCAGCTGCTGCCGACCGTGCAGCTCGGTTCCTCGCGGATCACCCGCCTGGTACTCGGGTCGAATCCATTCAACGGTTTCTGTTACGCGCTGCCTTCGCTTTCCGCGCACATGAAAGAATGGTGTACGCCGGAGCGGATCGCCCAGGTTGTGCGTCAGTCTCGCACCAACGGCATCAACACCTGGCAGTTCAGCTACTACGATTCCAGTCTGGCCGCTCTTAAGCTGCTCCAGGCGGAAGGTGAGGCGATCCAGTGGATACTGCTGACGGGCGGCGCAATCAAGCAAGACGTTTCTCGGCTTCCCGAAATCGCCCGGCTCAAGCCCCTGGCCATTGTTCATCACGGGGGCGCTACGGACGATCACTTTCAAGCCGGGACCATGGACAAAGTGCGCGATTACCTGAAGGCAATTCGAGACACGGGTGTCATGGTCGGCCTTTCGACCCACCTTCCCTCCGTCATAGAGTACGTCGAGGACCGGAACTGGGACGTCGATTTCTACATGACGTGCTTTTATCAGTTCAGCAGGTCGGCCGAGGACATTCGCAAAATGTTGGGAGAGTTGCCGCTCGGCTATGTATTTCTTGAGGGCGACCCGGCTCGTATGTGCCGCGTCATCCGGCAAACGCGCAAGACCTGCCTGGCTTTCAAGATCCTGGCGGCAGGACGCCTGGCCGATTCTGACGAGGCTCGTGAAAAGGCCTTTCGATTTGCGTTTGACAACATCAAGCCACAGGACGCTGTGATCGTGGGCATGTATCCCCGTTTCAAGGACGAAGTCCGGGAGAATTCCGAGATGGTCCGTCGCGTGCTGAGCACGTAGGCACCCGTCAGGGAGCGCAGGCGTGATGCCGGCCGACATGCCTGCGCTCCGCAAGCGCTTTTCTTCTCCACGCGTGATCCGCGACACTGTCCTCCCTGTGCCCGCCCGTTAGCATACCGGCACACCTCATCGCGGTGCCGGAAAGGATGCTTTGAGAGATGAGAAGTGCCATGCCTGCCCGTTCACTGGCCACCTTGGTTGTTTTTCTACTGATCCTGTTTTCCCCCGGATGCTCGCAGGAGCGGGCATCCGAAGGAGAAACCGAATCGACTGCGGCGGGCGATGCCAGGACCTCCGAGAAGCCGGAGGACCTCGAGGAAACAGCCGAGTCCGTTCCCAAGCTCCGGGAAATAACCTTGCCCCAGGGAACAGAACTCGTAGTTCGGACGTCGTCACGAATTTCGACGAAAACTCACCAGCCGGGCCAGAGTTTCACGGCGGTGCTGGAACAGCCAATCGTCGAGGATGACTGGGTGGTGGCCCGGAAGGGGGCTGTGCTGGAGGGTATCGTGACCGAATGCGATCCCGGGGGCCGGGTCAAAGGTGTAGCCCATCTTGCGGTCAAGCTCAACCGCCTGTCATTGACCGACGGGCGAATGGTCGATATCGAAACCTCCCCCATCGGGCGGCGGGCGCGGACCACCAAGAAGAAGGACGCGCAGAAAATCGGGATCGGAGCCGGTATCGGTGCGGCTATCGGTGCTATCGCGGGCCGCGGCAAAGGGGCGGCAATCGGAGCGGCCGTGGGTGGCAGCGCGGGGACCGGGTTGGCCCTTGCCACCTACGGTGAGCCCGCCAGCATTCCGAGTGAAGCCAGGCTGATCTTCAGACTGAGTGAGCCGTTGACCGTGGTGAGGGAAGAATGACCAGCGAGTCGGGACTGTCTGGGCCCAGTCTGGGTAGCCCCCCTTGAAACCTCGTGGTTCGCATGGCAATCTGTTCGCGCGGAAGGAAAGGCCGGCGACCGATGACGAGACTCTATGCGGCAGTCGATCTGGGCGGGACCAATACCTCTTGTGCCCTCGGCTATGAAGACGGGACCTTCTTATGCGAGCGAACGGACCCGACTTACGCCCACGAGGGGCCGGAGGCGGTGCTTGAACGCATTGCTTCGGTGCTCAAGGATATGGCTTCTGCGGCCGGGAATCAGCCGAGCGGCCTCGGGATCGGTCTGCCCGGGCTGGTAAATCGGGCCACCGGCTCTGCGGTTTTCCTGCCGAATCTTGCGACCCAGTGGCGAAACGTGCCGGTGGCCGAAATCCTCAGCTCCCGGCTCGGATACCCCGTTTATGTGCTCAACGATGTCCGAACCGCGACTCTGGGCGAATTGACGTACGGGGCAGGGACCAACACGGGCTGGCTGGTCTTCTTCTCCGTCGGCACCGGCATCGGCGGCGGAGTGGTGATAGACGGTAAGCTGAGACTGGGTCCACTCGGGGCAGCGGGGGAGTTGGGCCATCAGACCATCCTCCCTGATGGGCCGCTGTGTGGATGCGGCAACCGCGGCTGCCTTGAAACCCTTGCCAGCGGACCGGCCATCGCTGCAGAGGGTGTGCGCTTGCTCCGGAGTGGATTGGCGCCCCGGTTATATGACCTGGTGGGGGGCCAATCCGAGTACGTCACGGCCAAGGAGATGAAGCAGGCTGCCGAGGCAGGGGACCATTCCGTGCATATCGCCCTCACGCGGGCCGGGACTTACCTGGGCATAGCGGTCTCCAACGTGATCGTCACGCTTCATCCTGAGCTGGTCGTCCTCGGAGGCGGCGTCTCAGCCCTGGGCTCAATCCTGATCGATACTGTCAAAAGGACTGTCCGGGAACGAGTGACCATGTTGCCCTCAGATAGTGTCCGGATCGAGCAGTCGGTCCTCGGTGACAAAGCAGGTCTTTATGGAGCGATCGCTCTGGCGATGCGCTGCGGCCAGGTGTAAGAGAAGTAACCCCTCAGTTTTTTGTTGGGAGTGTGGCAGCAACGAGGAGAGAGGCCGGTGCTT
>JBHGBF010000180.1:0-11682 GCA_041946865.1 Acidobacteriota bacterium
CAAGGGGCATGATGAACTCCAAAAGCGCCTGCCGCTTCGCTCGCAGAAAACTGAGCGGTGACGATGTCTCGATTGAATCCTTGCCGAACGAAAACAAATAGTATATAAACGAAAGTTTGAAAAGAAAGAAACCGCAAACCGGGCCTGATTTTCTCCGGCAACTTGTCGCTGCCAATCTCGGGGGCCGTCCGGTCGGAATCTGTTCGATCTGTTCTGCCAATCCTTATGTCCTGCGAGCCGGGATGAGCCAGGCGAAGCAGGACGGATCGTTTGTTCTGATTGAATCCACCTCCAACCAGGTCAACCAGTTCGGCGGCTATACCGGGATGGATGCCGCCGGTTTCCGTGATTTCGTCAGCCAACTGGCTCGCCGCCAGGATTTTCCGGCCGAGCGGGTCATACTCGGCGGAGACCATCTCGGGCCCTACCCCTGGCGTTCGGAACCGGCCGCGCACGCGATGAAAAAAGCCCGGGACCTGGTCAGAAGCTACGTCGAAGCAGGCTTCACGAAAATCCATCTGGACACGAGCATGCGCTGCGCGGACGATACGGGGGACCCTCGCGCTGCCCTTGACGAGCGGATTGTGGTCGAACGTGCCTTGGAGCTGGGCCAGGCGGCGGAGGACGCTGCGGGACCATCGCGCCCGGTATACGTGATCGGGACTGAGGTGCCGGCGCCAGGAGGCGAGAGGTCCGAGGCCGAGGCCCCGGAGGTGACAGCCATTGAGGATGTCGAGCGCAGCCTGCGCCTGATGAAATCAGGGCTCGAGAGCTGCGGCCTGGGTGAGGTGTGGGAGCGGGTGATCGCGATCGTCGTCCAGCCGGGCGTCGAGTTTTCGGATAGTGCCGTCTTTGAGTACGACCGGTCAAAGACCGCCACTCTCGTTACTTTTATCCGGCGCTTGGGCGGTTGCGCTTTCGAAGCTCACTCCACTGACTACCAGAAGCCGGCCGCGCTTCAGCAGATGGTGGAAGATCACTTCCCGATCCTCAAAGTCGGCCCCTGGCTGACTTTTGCTTTCCGTGAGGCGGTTTTTGCCCTGTCCCAGATCGAGGAGGAGTGGCTGGGAGAGCGCAGGTCGGTCGATCTTTCGCGCCTTCGCGAGATCCTCGAGAGCGTGATGCTGGAAGACCCGCGAGACTGGAAAAGCTACTATACCGGGGATGAGGCGTATCTTCGCTATGCGCGGAAATACAGCTACAGTGACCGGTCGCGTTACTACTGGCCCAGGCCCAGGGTGCAGGAGGCGCTGGCCAGGCTCCTCCGGAATCTGGCCGGCCATCCGCCGCCGCTTACGCTTTTGAGCCAGTTTCTCCCCAGGCAGTACGAAGCGGTTCGTGAAGGGGCGCTGTCGTGCGATCCGGAAGCGCTGATTGAGGACAAGATTAAAGAGGTTCTCAAAATCTATTCCAGGGCATGCGGCCAGGGGGATCCAGGATGGTACATGTGACCCTTTTCGGCACTCTCGTTCTGCGCGCTGCCCGGCAGCAGGAGTCGGGAAACAATGAAAGCCATTTCGATGCTGGTCGCTCACTTCACGCTGATCTCCAGTCTTTTTGCCCAGAACACCACGATCGTTCGTCCCCGTGAGATCAACGACGTTCTGGTCAACCCGGGCATGGGGATCACCACCTTCCAGCGGTTTAATGGCCAGGAGATTTATCCTGATCTCCGCTGGTCGGAAGTCGGGCCGGAGGGCGCCGTTGCCGACTCGTCCTCACCCGTCGATTTTCCGGACACTTCGGTCGCCTATCTGCGGTGGTTCTGGTATCAGCTTGAGCCGGAGCAAGGTCACTACAAATGGGAGATCATCGATTCTGCCCTGGCCGAGGCCCGTCGGCACCGGCAACAGCTCCAGCTGCGGGTGATGCCGTACGATCAGAAGAGCCCGATGCCGGAGTGGTACCGAAAGAGCGGGGCCCGGCGGGCAAACCGCGACACGGACGCTGACGGCAAGATCTGGTCGCCTGACGCTGATGATCCGCTCTATTTCAAGCTCTGGTCAGCGCTTGTCACCGAACTGGGCCGCCGCTATGATGGGCATCCTGACCTGGACTCCGTGGACATTTCGACGGTCGGCTATTGGGGAGAAGGCTGGGGCCCGTACCTGCCTTCCTGGTCGGTCCAGAAGGCACTCATTGATGTCTACATCGAGGCGTTCAAGGGGACTCCGCTTCTGATGAATTTTGACGAGTTGCGCGCTCTGGCGTATGGAACCGAGCAGGGCGCCGGGTGGCGCCTGGACTGCTGGGGGGATATGGGAAGGCCCGGGAGAAGCTTCGCGCACATGCTCGACAGTTACCCGCAAGGAGTGGCCCGTGCCCGCATCCAGGACGTTTGGAAGCGGAGCCCCGTCTCCCTCGAAAGCTGCGGCACACCGGGGTCCTGGTACCAGTGGAAGTTCGACCTCGATTACATTTTCGAACAAGCCCTGCGCTGGCACGCGAGCACGATCAACATCAAATCAACCGCCATTCCCGCCGAATGGCGGCCGAAGTTCGACGAATTCCAGAAGAAGATCGGCTATCGCTTTATCCTGCGCAGATTCGAATACCCAGCCGCCGTGCGAGCCGGCCACATGGCGCCGATCAGCATGTGGTGGTTTAACGCAGGGGTTGCGCCGATTTACCGGGATTTCCTGCTTGTCCTTCAGTTCGGGCCGGAGATCGTCAAGACCGGCGCGAACCCGAGGCAGTGGCTTCCCGGCGATTCAGTCGTCGACGAGAGTGTCTACATATCGGAGGCGCTCCAGCCGGGCCGATACCCCGTCCGGGTTGCCATCCTCGATCCGCGAACCGGCCAGCCTGCCGTGAAACTGGCTATAGAAGGCCGCGAGCCGGATGGCTGGTACCGGGTGGGGGAAATTGAAGTGAAATGAGCCGCGACATTTCGGAGGTCATCCGTGATAGCTCGACTAATTGCGATAATCGCTATCTCAAGTTTCGCCGCCGTCGTTTTTGGCCAGGTCTCTGTCCGTGAAGAGCCTATGGTGATTCCGACCTGGGAGATCGGCCCCCCCGCGGCGCACTCTCTCACTGACAACCCTCATGGTCCCATCTATCCCTACACGCTCAACGAAACGCTGACTGATCGCAAGGTCAACAAAACCTACCTGGGCGTTGTCCTCGAGAATGAGTACGTCAAGATCCTGATTCTGCCTGAGATTGGCGGCCGGGTGCACGGCGCTGAGGACAAAACCAACGGCCACGTCTGGCTTTACTGGCAGCGCACTATCAAGCCCGGGCTCATCAGCATGACAGGCGCCTGGATCTCGGGCGGTATCGAATGGAACTTCCCCCACGGGCACCGTCCCTCCGGGTTCATGCCGGTGGATCATCGCATCGTCAAGCGTCCGGATGGGAGCGCCACCGTCTGGGTTGGGGAGACGGAGCCGGTCTACAGGATGCGCTGGCTGGTCGGGATCACCCTCTTCCCCGGCCGCAGCTACATGCGTTGTGACTACGTTTTTATCAATCCTACCAACTACAGACAGCCGTTCCAGTTCTGGGCAACAGCCGCCACTCACGCCAACGAGTGGGCCCAGGCCCAGTACCCGGGAGACATGGTCACCGGCCACGGGAAACACGAATTCTGGAACTGGCCGGTCCACCAGGGAGTGGATCTGACCTGGTGGAAAAACTCTCCGAATGCGAGCAGCTATTTCGCGTTCAACAACCCTTCTGACTGGTTCGGGACGTACGACCACAAGGCTCAGGGCGGAATGGTGCACGTGGCCAATCACCACATCATGCCGGGAAAGAAGCTCTGGACCTGGGGATCAGGACCTTCCGGGCGGATCTGGGAAGACATCCTGACCGAAGGCGGGGGGCCGTATTTCGAGCCTCAGGCCGGTGCCTGGAGCGACAACCAGCCGGATTATCACTGGATGGCCCCTCACCAGGTTCGAACCGCCTCGGACTACTGGTACCCGGTACGTGACAGCCGCGGGTATCACAATGCGAACCCTGATTTCGCGATCAATACCGACGTACAGTCAGGAAAGGCGTTTGCCGCCGTGAACGCCACGGGCGTCTTCCATGATCTCCGCGTGGTGTTGAAGGACACGAAACGGGGGGCAGTGCTCAAAGACGAAAAGATCGCCAGGCTGGCGCCTGATCAGCCTTATACCGTTGAGCTGCCCGTGGCAGCGGAGACCACGGTTTATGACCTTCACCTCGCCGTCCTCGGACCGAAGGGTGACTTGAAGATCGAGTTGCAGCAGCAGCCGCCCAAAAAAGTGGAGTTGCCCGAGGGCCAGAAGGATCCTGGCGACCCAGCCAAGATGAACCAGGATCAGCTGCTTCAGGCGGGGCAATGGCTTGACAAGTTCGTGCGGACGGAGGAGGCGCTCCCTTACTACAAGGCAGCGCTCAAGAAGGATCCCGGCGACAGCCGGGTTAACACCGAGATGGGTTTCCTGGCGCTGCGGGAGGGGCGGTGGAAGCCGGCGCTGGACTATTTCGATACCGCCTTGAAGCGCGACGATGACGATTCCCGGGTGTACTTCGGACGGGCCTTGGCGTACCTCGGCCTGCGCGACTTTGCCAAGGCCAGGGAGCAATTCTACCGGGCCAGTTACAGCGCCGAATATTGCGCTCCCGCTTATGTGAATCTGCTTCGCCTGGACCTGGCCGAAGGCAACTACCGGGGGGCGATCGAGAAGGCCGCAGAGGCAGAGAGTCAGAACGGCAAGTTTGCGGATATCCAGGCGCTTAAAGCTGCCGCATACCGCCATCTGAACGAGACTGACAAGGCCCTGGCCTGCGCCGAGAAAGCTCTCGAGCTGGATCCGATGCACTTCATGGGCGGCTGCGAAAAGCTGCTGGCAGCCGCGGCCTCCGGCGACGGGTGGAAGCAAGCCTGGACGTCCATCATGCGTGGCGCTGTTCAGAACTACCTCGAGCTGGCCTGCTCCTATGCCGAAGCTGGCTTGTACTCCGAGGCGGACCAGGTCCTCGCCTCCCAGTCGGAAGGTAAGGCAGACGCGGACGTTTACCCCATGGTCTTCTACCTGCGCGGCTATTTCAGCGAACTGCAGGGGCAAAAAGACAGGGCCGCCGAGCTCTACCGGAGAGCCGGCAGAGGTCCGGCTAAATACACCAATCCCCACCGGATGGAGGAAAAACTGGCCCTGGAAGCCGCTTTGTCGGCTTTCCCGACTGACACCCGCGCCCACCTGTATCTCGGTAATCTTCTCTATTATGAGTTGGGGCAAAGGGAAGAGGGCCTGAAGCACTGGCGGGAAGCCGCCAGGACGGATAAGGCAGATGCCACCTTCTCTCTGGCATGGCGCAACGTCGGGTACGCAGAAAGACAGGTCAACAAGGATTTAAGAGCTGCCGAGAAGGCGTACCAGCAGGCCGTCGCCGCCGATCCCGAGGATGCCCGGGCCCTCTTGGAGCTGGATCAGATCAAGGAGAGTCTCGGAGTCCCGCCGGCCGAACGTTTGACACTTCTTACTGAGCGGATCAAGACGGTCGCGCTGCGAGACGATCTGACGGCACGGCTCATCGATCTGCGCCTCCTGCAGGGCGATCCTGCCAATCTGAAACTGGCCCATGAAGCGCTTAAGACCAGGCATTTTCACACCTGGGAAGGGAGCTACGACATTCACCATGCCTGGGTCGAAGTCAACCAGAAGCTGGGCGACCTGGCTTTGAGCAACAACCAACTGGACGACGCCAAATCCTATTACGAACAGGCGTCGGCTTACCCCTCGAATCTGGAGGTCGCGCCACGCACCCCGGATTTCCGGGCGCATGTGAACTGGAATTTCGTCAGGTTGTATTGGGCCTTGAAGCAGGACCAGCCGGCGCGCCAGTATCTGCAGGCGGTTCTGGCTGAAAAGTACCAGCAGCCTCACCTGGGCACTTATTACCAGGCTTTGGCGCAGAAGGCTCTGCGAAACAAAAAGGAATACCGCAAGCTGCTCGACCAGCTGAAAAAGAAGGCCGCGACCTACACATCCGGCGCGTTTGAGTATCAAGGCCGTAAAGAAACGATCGGACACTACCTGATGTCCCTGGTGCTCGAGGAAAACGGCGACAAGGCCGGGGCAGAACGGGAGCTGAAAAAAGCCCTGAGCGAGGACGGGCAGGTGCGCCGGATGGCGATCAGAGAGGCACAGCTGGATGTGGCGGCCGCGCACCAGTAGAGACGCAATTGCTCACAGGCCCCGGGCGCCAGCGTCTTCTTGCCGAACGACCGGGCCGGCGGTTCTCTGGACGGTTACGCTATTCTGAAAGGAGGTCTTATGCCTGGGTGGAGTCGGAGGCAGTGGATAACGGCGGTAGGCGCCGGTGCTTCTTGGGGTGCGGTGATGGCGGCGTCAACGGAGGTGGATGTGTCTGGACAGTCTGCAGAGAAACAGTCTGAGCGAACGAAGGGACTGCTTCCCCTGGTGGAGTACGAGCCGAAGAGCATGTTGAAAGTGCCGGAATCCAAGGTAGAAAAACCACGATTTCCGGTCATCGACATCCACACGCACCTGTCGTGGAGCCCAGGATTCTCGGACCCGGCCGCGGGAGGCGGCAAGTTCTCGCCGACCGCCGAGGTGAAGGAAATCCTCCAGGTCATGGACCGGCGCAACCTGAAGATCCTGGTCAACGTGACCGGCGGCTCCGGAACATGTCTCGACCAGGCACTCGATTACTTCCAGAAACCGCACCCCGATCGGTTTGTGGTCTTCACTGAGCCATCCTGGTGGAACATCAAGCAGCCGAATTACCCGCAATGGCAGGCGGACGAGCTGGCCAGGGCCCGCCAAAAGGGCGCGCGGGGATTGAAGGTTCTAAAGACCCTCGGATTGTATCTTCGCGAGAACGTGACCGAAGGCGACCTGGTCAAGGTCGACGACAAGCGTTTTGACCCCATGTGGGAAGCGGCCGGCGCCAACCGGATGCCCGTCCTGATTCACGTCTCCGACCCGGAAGCCTTCTTCCTGCCGATCGACCGGTTCAACGAGCGCTACGAGGAGCTGCACGCGCACCCGGACTGGTCGTTTTACGGGAATTTCCCGAGCAACCGGGAGATCCACGAGGCGCGCAACCGCGTCGTCGAACGCCATTCGCAGACGCAGTTTGTCCTGGCCCACGTGGGCGACTCAGAGAATCTCGGCTGGGTTTCCGAGTGGCTGGACAAGTATCCCAACCTGCACGTCGAGTTCGGGGCGCGCATCGGGGAACTGGGACGCCAGCCGCGCACGGCTCGCAAGTTTCTTGAGAAGTACCAGGACCGGATTCTCTTTGGAACAGATGCGGTGCCGCACGGCGACGAATACCCGCAACAGGTCTACGGGGATGCCCTCTATCAGATCTACTACCGTTTTCTGGAGACGGAGGACGAGTACTTCGACTACTCGCCGGCGCGGGTTCCGCCGCAGGGGCGATGGCGGATCTACGGCCTGGGGCTTCCCGACAACATCCTGCGCAAGGTCTACTACGACAACGCCGCCCGGCTGTTGGGGTTGTAGGGTAACGACGCAAGCAGGGTACACTCCGGCGGCCGCGCGCGGACCGAGTTGAAAAAATCGCGCGAGCGAGCGTCCGCCGTCCGTTCGCAGTTCCGCCTTCTATGAACACGCTGCGCGCGGCTGCCGGGAATATGGCCTCTCCTGAACCGTAATCAAACGAAAAGCCGGCAGGGCTCTTTGGGAAGCGGGCCTTCACTTGACTGCGGTCTGCCGCGTTTCCTGGGAGACTTCTCTTTATCTTTCCTTTCGATTTATTTCGAGTGGTTCCACTTTCTTATTGACACTGTTAAAGCGACTGCGGAATAATGATTCTTGCTGAAAAAGCGCAGTCGGAGAGGTGAACGGCATCCCAGGCCGGAGGGGGTGGTATTGTGTCGCAAGTTTCTTTCATGGCGATCCGCTTCCTTTGCATCTCATCAAGTTTTTCGCTTCAGGTAGTGCATTGCGACCACTTTCAGCACAGTTGGAGGAGGGAGTCTATGAGGGCAATGAGGGAGTTCAGCTTACTGATTCTGCTGGTGTTCCTGCCAGTGTTATCAGTGCCCCTGTTCGGCCAAGGCGGGCGTGGGACCATCACCGGCACCGTTACTGACACGTCCGGCGCTGTGATACCGGGCGCCGAAGTGATTGCGCTCAACATGGAGACCGGCGTCGAAGCCAAGACGGTGACGACAGATGTCGGAGTGTACAGGATTCCTTATTTGAATCCCGGCAAGTACAAGGTTTCGGTTGCGCTGGCGGGCTTCAAAACGGCGGTACGGGAGAACATCGAAGTCCTGCTGACGCAGACGGTCGGCGCCGACTTCCGGCTGGAGGTTGGGGAAGTATCGGAGACCGTTACCGTTTCGATGGAGACTCCCTTGCTTGAGTCTTCGACATCGGAGATCGGCTCCAACATGACCCAGTTGGAAGTGCATGCCTGGCCGATGTTTGTAGATGACGGCACACGCCAGATCCAGTCGTTCATTTTCAACAGCCTGCCTGGGACCAATGGCGGTTCCTGGCAGGGTTCGATCAACGGCAGCCAGGAGTTCACCCACGAAACGCTGGTCGAGGGCATCACCATCGGCCGTATGGACCTTAACGGCGGCAACACCAGTGAGTACTCGCCGACCGTTGACGCCATCAGCGAATTCAAGCTGCAAACCGGCGCAATTTCAGCCCAATATGGCAACACCCACACCGGCCTGGCCAACTACGGGCTGAAGTCCGGCACCAACGAGTATCACGGTACGGCTTTCTACATGCATCAGAACGACGCCCTGAACGCGAACAGCTGGGACAACAACCGCCAAGGGAAGAAGAAGCAGCCGTTCCGGCTCCACAATTTCGGGGCGACCCTGGGGGGGCCGATCATCCGAGACAAGACCTTTTTCTTTTTCTCGTACGAGGGGGAACGGCACAAGGATTTCCGGCTGCACCCCAGCTACGACAGCCTGCCGGTTGCGGAATTCAACCAGGGCGACTTCCGGCGGCTCTTCGACCCCAACTTTACGCGGAATGCGAAGTCGGGCACGATCGTCGGCAAGGATGCGCTGGGCAGGGACGTCCGGTTCGGGCAGATTTACGACCCCATGTCCACTCGGCAGTTGCCGGACGGCACTTGGATTCGGGACCCGTTCCCGGACAACATCATACCGGCCTCTCGCTTTAGTGCGGTGACCAAGGCCATCCTGGGATTCGGTGTCCCGACCCCTGATTTTCCGCTCAAAGCAGCCCGGGGCGAGACTTTGCGCGAGAATGCCAGTCGAATCAGCAACTGCTGTCCCGTTTATCACATCAACAATTACACGACGAAGATCGACCATGTTTTCAACGAGAGACACAAGATAGCCGCTTCGTACGTGTTCAACGACCGGTACCGCTACCGCTTCGGCGGGTCCGCCCAGCGCCAGCCGGGAGACCTGCCGAATCCATCACCGCTTTTCGGCGACCGCAGACAGTCAACAATCGGAACCATGATCAGGGCCAGTGAAGACTGGACCATCAGTCCGACCCAAATCAACCACTTCGGCATCGGGTACAACCGGCTCAGGAACGCCAACCAGGCGAACTCATTTCTGTCCGGCACCGACTGGGCCAAGGCAACCGGGATCAGGGGGACCTCGGGCAGCTTGACGTTCCCGGTCGCCAGCTTCGGAGGCGCCAACCCGACGCTGAGCGGGGGCTATCGGAATTTCGGTGATTCGGGCACCAGCAACGAGCCGAACGGAAGCGTCGTACTGCTCGACGATTTCAGCTGGATCAAAGGCGCTCACAGCCTGAAGTTCGGGGTTGAGCACCGGCGTTACTACCTGAACGAGCAAAGCAGCAACGGGACGGGGAGTTACGCTTTCAATTCCGACCAGACAGCGCTCTCGAACTTCACCCCCTCAACCGGTTTCGCTTATGCGAGCTTCCTTTTGGGGACGGCCATGAGCGCCGGCAACGGAATCGTCAGAACCGTCCACGGCTTGCGCACACGCACGACGAGTTTCTACGTGCAGGACGACTGGAAGGTGTCTCGGACTGTGACGCTGAATCTGGGTCTGCGTTGGGATATCCCGACCGGCGTGACCGAGGTGGCCAATCGGATGTCCGCACTCAACCCGGACCTGGCCAATCCCGACGCGGACGGCTATAAGGGCGCGTTGGAGTTCCTGGGAGATTGCCAGGGTTGCTCCGGCCGGACCCGGTTCTGGGATTACTACTGGAAGGAGTTCGCTCCTCGGGTCGGCATTGCCTGGGCCGCGAGTCCCAAGCTGGTTTTGCGGGGCGGTTACGGGATCAACTATGCGCCGCCGCTGCTCGATGGGTGGAGCTGGGGTTGGTTCACCGGTTTCAACGGCACCAACAATTATCGTGCCAAGACCGGGAGGCCGGGTGGCGGCCAGGATCCTGCCTTCCGGTGGGATGATGTCTACAAGCCCTACACGGCGACGCTGCCCAATGTTGATCCTGCCCAACTGAACTACGATGAGATCTACATCTATCCCGCCGATTCAACGCGGGCGGCCATGGTGCAGAACTGGAACTTCGGAATCCAGTACGAGCTCCCGTGGGAGACCCGGTTGGAGGCAAACTACATCGGGAACCATGGCAGCCGGCTGAACAACCAGTACCTGAACAGTCTCAACCAGCTTGATCCGAAGTACCTGTCGCTCGGCGACACCCTGCTGGAAGCCATCGAGCTGCATCCCGAAATCCCGAAGCCCTACCCGAGCTTTCCGGATGACCAGACGGTTTCGCAGGCGCTACGGCCCTATCCGCAATATACCGCGGTCAAAACCCATCGGCTGGCCGGAGGCTGGTCCAACTACAACTCGCTGCAGCTGACCTTCACCAAGAGGTCGAATGTGGGTCTCAGTTTCCTGGCAGCCTACACGTTCTCGAAAGCGCTCGGCACTACCAACGACGCGATCGGTTACTACACATCCGGCCAGGACATCTTCAACCTGAAGGCAGACTATGGAGTCACCGCGCTGAACGTCCCGCACTCTCTCAAGCTGACCTGGATCTACGATTTACCGTTCGGCAAGGGACGGAAGTGGGCGAACACCGGCGTTCTGGCGAGCATTCTGGGAGGCTGGACCTTTAGCGCCAACCATCTCTACCAGTCCGGTCCGCCCGTAGGGATCAGCGGCTCGGTGGCCGACACGTCCGCCCTGGGCAATCCAGGCTTCTACGTGGACGTCCTGCTGCCGAAGGACCAGCAGATTATCGGCTCAAAGCCGACCCAGGTCGATCTCGACGAAGGCACACAGTATCTGAATCCGGCGGCCTTCGCCGATGTTCCGATGACGGACAACCTGGTGCCGTTACGACTGGGCAACGGACCGCGCTACTTGCCCAATGTCCGCTTTTGGGCTTCGTACAACGAGCGCTTCGCCCTGGTCAAACGGACTCCGCTGCCGATTAATGAAAACTCGACGTTCGAGTTCCGGGCGGATTTCGACAATGTGTTTAACCGCACCTCATGGGGCTGGTTCGGAACGGATATCAGCGATCCGGAAAGCTTCGGGAAGGTCTACGGCAAGGGCAACGGGTACGGCGGCGCCAGGACGGTCCAGATCGGCGCAAGGATTAACTTCTGACTTCCAGCCGTTCCCCTTATGTCATCTTCTCACCCGGAGGCCTTCGGGCCCCCGGGTCTGGACTTTGGCGAAAATAAGCAGATGTGTGAACGTTTTTTACGCCGAAGGCGTTAGGCAAGACAGCCCAGGGTTGGCGC
>JBHGBF010000181.1:0-15863 GCA_041946865.1 Acidobacteriota bacterium
AGTGCCGGAAGGTAACAAATTCGGCCCGATTCAGTCATGCACCCTTGCCGAAAGGACACTCTTTACCGAACAGTATCTTGCCAGTTTCGGCTTCATGATTCTTCTGACCGTGATTATTGATCTGGCCGCGCAACTCAATGTGTGGCGAATCATCGGGGTTTCCGGTCTTCGAGGCCAGGACATTTCCAACCGGCTTCTTCCAGGGCTTGGATTCGTCGTCGCAGCTGCGGTCGCGCTCGGCGGTCTGGCTTTCAACATCGGCAACGTGGCGGGCGCCGGATTGGGATTGGAAGCGTGCCTGGGTCTGGATCCGTGGTGGGGTGCGGCGGCAAGCGCCCTGATCGGCATCGGCATCTTCATGATCCGGGAGATCGGCAGGGCCGTCGACATTTTCGCCAAAGCACTGGGGATGGCGATGATCCTCCTCGTCGCCTACGTGGTTGTGATCAGCACTCCGCCGTGGGGAGAGGTGGCGGTGCGTACTTTTGTTCCCCGGCGTTTCGATTTCCTGCCGGTCCTGACCCTGGTCGGCGGAACCGTGGGAGGCTACATCACCTTTGCAGGCGGGCATCGGCTCGTGGACGCCGGAGTGACGGGAACCGGACACTTGCCGGACATAACGCGCAGCGCCGTCTCGGGCATCCTGATTGCTTCGCTGATGAGAGTGCTCTTGTTTCTGGCCTTTCTGGCGGTGGTGAGCCAGGGATTTGTGCTCGATCCTTCAAACCCGCCGGCTTCTGCTTTCAGCGCAGCGGCTGGAACGCTCGGTTCCCGACTGTTTGGCGTCGTACTCTGGTCCGCGGCCATCACTTCGGTCGTCGGCTCGGCCTATACCTCGATTTCTT
The DNA here is from genome assembly GCA_041946865.1 of Acidobacteriota bacterium. Lineage (GTDB taxonomy): Bacteria > Acidobacteriota > UBA6911 > RPQK01 > RPQK01 > RPQK01. The sequence goes on from JBHGBF010000181.1 coordinate 846, forward strand.
TCCTGCGCACACTTTCAGGCGCAGTCGACAGACACCATCAACTCTCGATCGTCTTGTTCATCCTTGTGTCCGCCGGCGTTTTCCTGACTCTCGGCCGGCCCGTTCAATTGCTCATACTTGCGGGATCGCTCAACGGGCTGATTCTGCCCATCACCCTGGGAGCAGTGCTCGTTGCGGCTTCCCGCCGGAGCATCGTCGGTGCTTACAGGCATCCCAGATGGCTGCTTTACTCCGGCTATCTCGTAGTGATTATCGCCCTGCTGGCCGGTTACCAGTCGCTCGCCGGCATGGCGGAGCTATGGAAGTGACATGAAGCGTTCCTCCTCCAACGACCGTTCTTGGCCGAAATACCTGGTGGCCGGGGACCAGGGGCTGGTGGTCGAATTCGGCTCTCGGATTGATCCGGATATTAACGCGAAAGTCCAGAGCCTGCATCGTTCGCTCGCGCGGCATCCAATTCCTGGTGTCATCGAGACCGTTCCGACGTTCCGGTCTCTGTTGGTTTGGTATGATCCGCTGCTGATTGGCTTCGATGAACTCGTAGGCAGGATTCAGACGATCAAATCAACGCCACCCGAGGTTTGGCGGGCAAAACCGCCCCTCATCATCCCGACTGTGTACGGCGGCGAGTTCGGGCCCGACATTGATTTTGTTGCCCGTCACAACCGCATTTCGGTCGACGAGGTCATCGCGCTTCACGTTTCTGCGAGCTACGTCGTTTACATGATCGGGTTTACACCCGGCTTCCCTTACCTGGGAGGTCTTCCAAAGACTCTAGCGACTCCCAGGCTCCACGTCCCACGAACCCTGGTGCCCGCCGGATCGGTCGGGATTGCGGGGGAACAGACAGGCGTTTATCCGGTCGAATCCCCGGGAGGCTGGCGACTGATCGGCCGGACACCTCTGAAGTTGTACGATCCGGCACGAGAGGACCCCGTGTTGCTCGAGCCGGGGGATTTGGTTCGCTTTCACCGGATCGATGAAGCCGAGTTTCGGGAGTGGGATAAACGCGAACGGACAAGCGCCGGCACGGAGTAATATGGACTGAAGGCATCCGCATCGGTCCGCGGTACTCCGGGTTGGTCCGTATTTTGGGCCGTCAGTTGCCCTCTTTGAGGGAGATATGCCAGGTATCCGAGTGTTGTCACCGGGAATGATGACAACCGTCCAGGACCTCGGGCGGTTTCGTTACCAGAGGCTTGGAATCTCGCCGGCCGGCGCCATGGACCGCTACTCGCTCCGGCTGGCAAACCTTCTGGTCGACAACCCGCCGGGCGAGGCCTGTCTCGAGATGACACTGATCGGCCCCCGGCTCGAATTCACTGCGGCCGCCGTCATCGCTCTTGCCGGCGCCGACCTGAATCCGGAGCTGAACGGAACGGCCATCGAAATGTGGGCCAGCCTTCCGGTTGAGAAGGGCGACATGCTGCACTTCGGAGAAGCGCGCAGCGGTTGCCGATGTTACCTGGCTTGTCTCGGAGGCTTTCAGATCCCTCCGGTTCTGGCGAGTAAGTCCACCTTGACCCGGGGAACCCTGGGCGGACTGCACGGAGTTCCGCTGAAGGCGGGCGACGAGATTGCGCTTGCGCCAGTTTCCGGACGTTGGTCGCCGCTCCGAGCCCCAAGCGCGTACCGGCGCCAATACAGTCACAAAGTCACTGCCCGAATCATCCTGGGTCCTCAAGACGACTGCTTTACGAAAGAGGCCTTAAGACTGCTGCTCAGCTCCAGTTTCACCGTCAGTCCGAACTCGGACCGGATGGGACTGCGACTGTCCGGTCCGCGCCTGCGTCATAGGGGAGGCGCAGATATCGTCTCCGACGCGGTCGTCACGGGGGCGATACAGGTCCCTGGGGACGGAAACCCAATCATCATGACCGCCGACCGGCCGACAACCGGAGGTTATCCGAAGATCGGAGTCGTGATAACACCCGATATCGACATGCTCGGCCAGGCAAGGCCGGGAGATGAAGTGCGCTTCAGCGCGGTATCACTCGCACAGGCGCATGATCTCTATGGGCGATACATGGAGGGATTTCATCGATTCAACTCCTGACACTCCAGCCTGCTCATGATCCGGTCCGCCACATGACTCCACTGCCAGCAGGTTTGAGCGTGCTGGTAGGCGCGTTCTCGAAAAGTAGCTAACCTGGCCGGGTCGTTCACGATGTGGTAGGCTCGGTCCACCGCCTGCTCGACTGAAAAAGACCGGCAAACGAAACCTGTGACTCCGTCGATGACCGGCTCCGCAAGCCCTCCCTCGCTGGAGCAGAGGACCGGGACACCGTACGACATGGCTTCAACTGTCACGTGTCCAGCCGGCTCGAACCTCGAGAAAAGCGCAAAAAGGCTCGTTTCTTTCAGATACTCTGCCAATTGCGGCCGGGCGATGGGACCGAGGACGGTGAGGTGACGAAGGCTTTTCAGCCGGAAGTGCCTTCCCGGATTCCCTGCCACCAGGCATTCGAGCCCCGGAATCAGCGCCTTAAGACGGCCGGCTACCTCGTCATAAAAATCGACTCCCTTGCGGAAGTAGTCGTGTCCTATGCTCAGAAGTCGTTTCGCTCCCCGCGGCCTCAGAGCTTGTTCGGCGGAAAGGGGCGGCATGTCGGAACCCCAGCCAATACGGAAGATTTTGGCCGCATGCGCCGGGTACAGGCTTCGGTTTTCCTCCGCCGCCCATTCCGAGTGCGTGAAAAGATACTCGCAGTTTTCGACCGTGGTCGCCCGGATCTTCTCCCTGAGAGATCGCGCTTCCGGGGTGCGGATACGGAAGTGCTCGAAGTAACCTTCGGTCATCGGGACATCGCTGATGGCAGAAACACGACCAAGCTCTCGCCAGTCGCTCGTCACCGGGAACAGGCAGTGCCACGAGAGAATGTGGATTGGACGGCCCTTCGACTCCTTGACCAGAAGCTCCACGCCCTGCCAGGCTCGTTGGGCAATGGAGAGGCGCAGGCGGTAATCGAGGCGCGGCCGGTCCTTCAGGTGAATTCCGGCTTTGTCAAGCAGGCGTAAAGCCATACGGTACGCCAAAGGCAAGGAACCGTAGCCGGCGAACAGGTAGTGACTCTTGTTAAACCGCTTCGCTAACTCCCGAAAGAGCAAATCGCCCTTGTGATTGGAGGAAAGAAAGATGAGAGTGTCTTTCATTCGCCGACCTTAGCGAAGCTGCAATCGAACGGAACCAAAACCGGCACTTATGACGAAACTCCTCCGGGGGCCGACAGGCGCAGGAAACTCATACCGCTCTAAGAGTTGGAAGAAGCCAAGAGGTTTAGCGATCTGCTACTTCAATCTTACAGCGGAGTCAGCGGACAAACAAGCGGGCGTCGGCGGCAGCGGGACTGCGCAAGGCGCGCGAATATACATTCGAGTCGCACAGGTGGGTCTCGAAGAGCTTCAAAATCCGCTTGTAACTCGTCCGCCCAGCTGGATTCGTGCTCGAATGCGTGGTCTTCGACGGTTAGACGGTGTTTTTCGGCGCAGTCATTCATGCCCAAGAGCACCCACGATGATGAAAACGAGCGCTCATTGTGGCCGGACTCCCCAGAGTCCGGCGCCGGGCTCGTTTTTTGAGCCCGGCCAGAAACGGCCGGGCTGCCGGACTCTGGAGAGTCCGGCCACGATAAACCGCACCGTACACTCGGAAAGGAGTGCTTCAGTTCGAGAACGTCAAGCTGCCGGTCAAGCTTTACTCCGCCGTTCAAGACCGCACCGTCCATTTCCGCCTTCTCCACAAGAAAGACCGCCAACCGGTCAAGCAGATGATGGTGAATCCCAACAGCGGCGAAGAAGTGCCGAAAGAACGGATCCGGAAGGGGGCGGAGGTCGAGCCGGGCGTGTTTGTGCTGCTTGACGACGAAGAACTGAACGAAGCAGAACCGGAGTCGTCTCGGACCATCACAATTGAGCGCTTCGTTCCTGCGGGGACCATCAGCCATCAGTGGTTCGACCGCCCTTACTACCTGGGCCCGGACGGCTACGATGAGAAGCCCTACTGGAACCTGGTCGAAGCAATGGAGCGGCAGGGCAAGGACGGCATCGCCAGGTGGGTGATGCGCAACAAGAACTACGCCGGAGCGCTGCGAATCGAACAGGGATACCTGATGCTTATCGCTGTGCGTTTCGCGCAAGAACTGGTCCTGGCCGAGGACCTGGAAGCCCCAAAAGGGCGGGATATCGAGAAGAACGAACTGACGATGGCCTACCAGCTGGTCGGGGCAATGGTCGACGAGTTTGAACCCGAGGAATTCCGGGACGAGTTCCGCGATAAGGTCCTCAAAATGGTCCAGGCCAAAGCGAAGGGCAAGAAGCTCAAGCTGGTGAAACCGAAGAAGAAAGCCGAAGAGGCATCGCTCGAACGGGCCCTGGAAGCCAGCCTGGCCGCAGTAAGGAAGAGACGTCATGCCTGAAGAAGCCAGCCTGCGTCCAATTTGGTCCGGCACCATCAGCTTCGGTCTCGTCAATGTCCCGGTCAACCTGTTTCCGGCCGTCCAGTCGTACGGCGTGCACTTGCGGACACTGGATGAAGACGGTACCCCCCTGCGCCGCCGCTACTACTGCCCGGCCGAGAACGCGGAAGTCCGGACCGAGGAGATCGTCCGGGGCTATGAGATCGAAAAAGACCAGTTTATTGTCATCGAAGACGAAGAGCTCGAAGCCCTGGAACCCGAAAAGTCCCGAGACATTGACTTGCGCCGCTTTGTGGATACCGATCAGATTCGCCCGTATTTTTTCGAGCGTCCCTATTTCCTTGCCCCCGCCGGCAAATCCAACAAGGCCTACCGGCTGCTCGCCCGGGTCATGGAGGACCAGCACAAAGCCGGAGTGGCCACTTTCGTCATGAGAGACAAGGAGTACCTGGTCGCCATCCTTTCCGAGAACGGGATCCTGCGCGCCGAGACGCTCCGGTTTGCGGACGAAGTCCGAAAACCGGAGGATATCGGGCTGCCGGAACGGCAAGTGGCCGACGCGAGACAGGTGGCCGGAATTGAGAAAGCGATCAAGAAGGTCTCTCAGAACGCCTTATCCCGGGAGGAGCTTCGGGACGAGGCGGCGGAAAAGCTGATGAAGCTGGTCCAGGCCAAATTTAAGAAGAATCAAGATGTGATCCGCGCCGAGCCGACCGTCGAGGCCGAAGAAGAGTTTGTGGACCTGATGGCCCTGCTCAAACGCAGCATCTCGCAGGCAGCTTGAACCAGTCACACGCGGCAAAGGGCGCTAGATATCGAGAATGACGTGGGCGCGCCACCCTGAACCGGCTCTCTCCAGGCGGAATTGGTGCAGGGTCACCGCTTTCACGTCCACACGCTGGCGGTGCCTGGCCTGGTCCAAGCGTTCACCCTGTCCTCTGGCGGTGACCCGAAACTCGCCGTCCGTTTCCACGATCCGGCAGTCGGTGACCCTGAGCAGCATCTGTTCCGCGTCCTTGTAGAAGATGATCTCCTGCAGGAAGTTAAAGAGCAGCATGTCCAGCGAACTGTCGGTCAGAGAAACCTGACGCTCCTCTCGGGGCTCGACTGTCTCGAGCTCTTCAATCATGACGTTAAGCGTGGCTTCTGCCGAGGCGGTGAAGACTTCCTCGAGCGTTTGTCCTGACGCTTCAAAAGCGATGTCGGCCGTCGCTACGTCTTCGAGGAATCGGTATGGCATAGTTCACACTCCGCGAGCGCCTCAACAATTTTCTCTTTGTGTGCCATGACATTCTTTCCGATAAAGACCAGAACGCCCGACTCGGCTTCAAACGGCTCGAATTCCCAGCGTCCCGTCACGTAGTTGAACAGCCACCACTCCCCGTCTGCCCGAACAAAGCCCTTGGCCCGGTAAACCTCAAAGGCAGCTAGTTCTCCGGCCCAGGCGCTTAAGCACTCGCGGGAGTATGCCGCTTGGGCTGGAAAGGAGAACGATTCGAATTCGGGCTGGTGTAAATGTGGCGTAGAGCCTGCCGTACGGTCTCGGAAAAGGCCGAACAGCAGTTGGGGATCGACTTCGGCCCGGACGGTCCGGATGGTGGCGGCCGTCTGGTTAAGCCCCGCGAGCTTTTCTTCGACCGCCGCTGCCTGAGCGGAATTGATCAGGTCGACCTTGTTGAGCAGGATGAGATCCGCATCCTGGATCTGCAGTCGGGAGGTGTGGCCGATATGGGGAAAGCGGACCAGGGAATCGGCGTCTACCACGGTGATGACGCCGTCAAGGCGGACCTCGTCGAGGCTTTCCTCAATATCGAAAATCAGCGCTTCCGGTTCTGCGAGCCCCGTCGTTTCCACGACAATGACCTCGGGAGTCACGACCTCCAGGATCTCTTTCACGGCCGCCTCGAATTCCCCCTGCAGTGAACAGCAGACGCAGCCACCGCCGAGCTCGGCGATCTGGACGTCTTTCCCCTGGATAATTCTGGTATCGATCGCGATTTCCCCGAACTCGTTCATGAGAATGGCGATCTTGCGGTCCAAGGAGGCCAGAATATGGCGCAGGAGCGTGGTCTTTCCGCTCCCCAGGGGACCGGTAATGAGTGTCATAGGCGTGCGTGCGGTCATGGCTAACCCTTGACATTACCGACCGGAAGAAACCGGACGACCGGCCGGCTGATTCCAGCCTGTTCCGAGGCCTGGACCACTTCGTCTATATTCTTGTACGCCCCACCCGCTTCTTCGGCCAGCCCGCTCCATGAGGCGGTCCTCACGTAAATGCCGCGATGTTCCAGCTCGCGCTGCAGCTTCTCGCCTCGCCACAGCTTCCTGGCTTTGGTCCGGCTCATGGTGCGCCCGCTGCCGTGCGCAGTGCTGAAGAAAGTCTCCCCGCCGGTTGGGACGCCGGCCAGGAGGTAAGAACCGGTTTCCATGCTGCCGCCAATGATGACCGGCTGGCCGACATCCTGGTAGCGACGCGGCACTCCTTCCATGCCCGGTCCAAAGGCGCGCGTGGAGCCTTTGCGGTGGACCAGCAGGGTCTTCTTCTGGCCATCGACGGTATGAGTCTCGAGTTTTGCGGTGTTGTGCGCGACATCGTAAACCATGCGCAGGCCCAACTGCTCGGCTGGTCTCCCCAGAACCTGGGAAAATACCTCGCGAATCCGGTGAAGTATTACTTGCCGGTTGGCAAAGGACATGTTCAGTCCGCACTTCATCGCCGCGAAATAGTCCCGCCCTTCGGGCGAATCGAAAGGAGCGCAGGCCAGCTCACGGTCCAGGATCTTGATACGATACCGGCTCTCCATCACCTTCAGGAACTGTTGCAGGTAGTCGGTGGCGACCTGGTGGCCAAAGCCGCGGCTTCCGCAGTGGAACATCACTACGACCTGGTCCGGGATCGTTATCCCGTAGCGTTCGGCCAGTTCCTCGTCAAAGACGTTCTCCTTCTTGGCTACTTGGATCTCGAGGTAGTGATTGCCCGAACCCAGAGTGCCGATCTGGTTGAACCCCCTGTCGATGGCCCGTTCGCTGATCTTGGATGCATCCGCCCCGGCGATGCAGCCGCACTCCTCGGTCAACTCCAGGTCCTCCTCCCAGCCCAAACCGCGCTTCACACACCACCGGGCGCCCTGTTCGACCACCTCGCGGAATTCGTTCTTGGAGATCTTGAGAAACCCTGTGCTCCCCACTCCTGCCGGGACTCGTTCGTAGAGCCCGTCGACCAGCTGCTTCAGGCTGGGCTGAATCTCTTTCCAGGTGAGATTGGTCGTCACCAGCCGCATCCCGCAGTTGATGTCAAAGCCGATCCCGCCCGGCGAGATGACACCTCCTTCCTGAGGGTCCATCGCAGCCACCCCGCCAATAGGGAACCCATAGCCAAAATGCCCGTCCGGCATGCACATGGCGAATCGAGTGATACCGGGCAGAGTGGCGACATTCGTGATCTGGTCGTAGACGGCGTCATCCATCTCGCGGATTATCTTCTCGGTTCCGTAAATCCGCGCCGGCACCCTCATGCCCTCCTTGTAGGAGACCGGAAGCTCCCATACGGTGTCCGAAACCTTCTGAATGACGTTCAAGATCGCCATACGCTCCTCTTTCCTGCAACCATCTGAAACAGTCGCGCTCTATATTCCCCATTGTTGCACCGGCGACGGGACGGATGCGATACTTAAAGTAGTGTGTCGACGACTATGGAGAGCAGGTGGATCACGTTAGATTATCTGGAGCTGTTCTGTGAGCAGAACCATATGGTCATCGGCTGCCAGGACGGGGACCACCAGCTGTGGATCTCACCTCTTGGACCGCATCCTTCCTCGTTAAGCGCCAAGGAGATCCATCAGATTCTCACCGAAAGCGCGCTCTTTGAGCTGAGGATCATGTCTGACGCGACGGAAGAGAACGAGACGCCTTCTTTTTTCCTGACCCGCTCCGAGCTTGAGCAGCGGATCAAGCGCATGATGAACTAAACCTTAGCGGGACACAGCGGTCATCTTCACGCCATAGGAATCCAGCAACCGAATGAAGTCTTCGTCTTGTCGGATTTTGTCAAACGCTTTCTCGGTGGCCAGCCTCTTGCCGTCATTAAACCCGGCTGCGAAGGCCTTTGTCAGGTAGTGCAGGCAATTCGCTTTGTCGCCGGCGTCAGCGAAGAAAATGGCCATCTGGTAGGGACGCTCGGGGTCGGGTTTCGTCTGCTCCGGGAAAGACAGCTCCATGGTCTCGGTATCGGTAAAGACGTTCGGATCGATTTCGAGGGCCTTCCGGTACGCGTTTCGGCCCTCCTTGAACTTGTGGCTCTGCATATAGCCGTGGCCGAGGTTCACATAAAAGCTGGCGACGTTCGGTTTCAGATCGATCGCTGTGTGGAAAGCTCGTGCCGCGCCCTTCGGGTCTTGCTCCGCCAGCTCGACAATTCCCAGGGTGTTGTGCGCGAAGGCGTACTTCGGATCCAGTCCGAGCGCTCTTTCAACGGCTTTCCTGGCCTGCGGATACTGAACCAGTTTGGAATAGGTGATGGCCAGCTTGTTGAAAATGACTTCGTGGTAAGGGTTAAGGTCGGCTGCTTCCAAGTACTTGAGCAGAGCCAGGTGATCCTTGTGCTCTTCCAGGAGCTTGTCTCCCTCGGCTACAAGGCGGTAGGACTGCACAACCTTGTCAGCTGGTACCTTCACCTTCGGAATGCGTTTAATGCCCGAGCAAGAGATCAGAAACAGAAGGGCCAGGCCGAGGACTGTCGCTGATCGGTATCTCATGGCCAAGCGTATTGTACCACAGGGGTTCTCGCGCTTGCGGCCGAGGCGGATGAGGCGTCCCCGGCCTCAGTCCGTCGGGCTTGCTGGTGTGAAACCGCGGTCCGCGCATTTGCCAAGGTACGGGAAGTATTCTAAAATTGACCTCCTGCTAACGGGGGTACATGTCGATCAAGAAAAACGAAGCGCCGGAGAAGACAGTCGATTCAATACTAAGTCTCATTATCGATGAGTGGTACGAAAGGGTGTCCTCCTATTACGTCACCCACGAACAGCTCCAAGAGAATCCCGAACTGAAGAAGGAAGAGGAGCTCAAGAGATTCCACGACGAGAAGGGACACCGGATAAAGTTCGATAAAGACAGCCTGGACTTCACCTACGGGCTTCGCTCGATCTGGGCCGGGAATCACATCATCATCGAGGTCAGCGTCAACAACAAAGTGGCCAACTTCGATTATGCGGACTTTGAAGAACGGCTGCTCGCTCATTACGAAAAAACCGGCAAACAAAATGTCCCGAGCCCATACGAGCTCAGGACCCATTCGTTCCGCGAAATTCTTCAGTTCGAACCGAACCTCAGGGAAGCGTTCAAGGTGGAAAAGCGCGAAGACAAAGCCGATATCATGCGCCTTTCGTTTCACGTCAACGAGGAATTCCTGGACAAGATTCTGGCGCATCCTCAGGCAAGCAAGAAACTCATAGAAGATTATTGCGTTTCTCCTTTTCGTACGGTTTACGCAACGGTATATCGCCGGTCCAAATGAGCCCCGGGGGGCGCAGCGATGGGAGCGTCTCTGATAATGGACCCGCCTCTGCGCGGTTCGGCAGTCAATCTCTGGAATCCATATGACACCGCACAAGCTCGTGATCTTCGTCCTGCTCCTCGGTTTCAAAGGCGTCCCGGCTCCGGCCCAAAACGATGACGATTCGGCCGACCGCCGCCCGATCACCTTTGAGGATTTCATCGGCCTGGACGTCGTTTCCGATCTTCAGCTTTCTCCGGACGGTCGTCTGGCCGCCTTCGTGGTTACGGACTATTCGCTGCAGACAAACCGGGGAAACAGCGACATCTGGATCGTAGGCGTCGGAGATCGGACCCCGGCCAGGCAACTGACGAACAAGCCGGGATTGGATTCGCAACCACGCTGGTCGCCGGACGGCAAACAACTGGCTTTCGTATCCGACCGGGACGGCTCAAGCCAGATTTACCTCGTCCCGGCCTCCGGGGGTGAGCCCAAAAAGGTCTCCCGGCTGAAGACCGCTCCGAGCAATCTGACCTGGTCCCCGGACGGCGCCACTATCGCCTTCTCGTCCGATGTCTCCTGGCCGGATCAGCAGCAAGAGGAGAAGTACCCGAGCCAGGCCAAGACCTGGGATGAGCTTTTTTACCGGCACTGGAACGAATGGCGCGTCGGCGTCCGCTCGCACATCTTTTCGCTCAATCTTCGTACCGGTCATTCGAAGGACCTGACGCCCTTCGATGCCGACTATCCCACGCTTGCCCTGGGCGGATATCGGGACATCGTCTTCACGCCCGACGGCGCCTGGCTCGCGGTTGTCGCCAATCTGGATCAGAATCGTGCCGTCACCACCAACAACGATATCTGGCTGATCTCGGCGCAAGGCGCCGCGGCGCCGGTCAATCTGACGAAAGCCAATCAGTCAAATGACAACAACCCGGTTTTCAGCCCGGATCACAAATGGGTCGCGTACCGCGCACAGATGCGACCCGGGTTCGAGGCCGATCGGCACCATCTGATGCTCGTGGACTGGCAGAGCCGGCAGGTCCGGGACCTGACGAGCGACTGGACTCTGAGCGTCGACGAAATCCTCTGGTCACCGGACAGCCGCTTCATCTATATACAAACCGAGGAAGAGGCGCGCACCAGTTTGTACCGGATTTCTATTACGGACGGCGCCCGCGAGAGAGTCATCAAGAACAGCGTTGACCAGAGCCCCCGCCTGACTCCCGACGGCAAAACCCTTGTCTGCCTGCGCGAAAACTCCCGTCAGCCGGATGAAGTTTTTGCCATCGATCTGGCGTCGGGCCACGCCAGGCAGCTCTCGAACGTCAATTCGAAAGCCTTAGCGAAGCTGGACATGAATCGAGTTGAGGATTTCTGGTTCACCGGTTCTCAAAACGCCCGGATTCACGGGCTGTTGCTCAAGCCTCCAGCCTTCGACCCGAAGCGCAAGTACCCGCTCGTCTACCTGATTCACGGCGGCCCTCAGGGCGCTATGCAGGACGACTTTCATTGGCGCTGGAACTACCAGATGTTTGCCGCGCCGGGCTACGTCGTGGCTACCGTCAATTTCCATGGTTCGACAGGCTACGGTCAGGACTTCACCGACTCGATCTCCGGTCATTGGGGCGATTACCCGTACGAAGACCTCATGAAGGGGCTCGACTATCTGCTGGCTCAGTACCCCTTTATTGATTCCAGCCGTATCGCCGCCGCCGGCGCCTCGTACGGCGGCTACATGATCTACTGGATAGGAACCCAGACGAACCGGTTTACCTGCCTGATTGCCCACGACGGCGTCTTTAATCCCGAGAGCATGTACGGGTCGACCGAAGAGCTGTGGTTTCCGGAATGGGAATTCGACGGGACGCCATGGAACAGCCGGGAGACGTACCGGCGCTGGTCGCCTCAAAACTTCTCGCACCACCTCCGCACTCCCACGCTGGTCGTTCACGGTCAGCTGGATTACCGTGTTGACGTCTCCCAGGGATATGAGGCCTTTACCGCGCTGCGGAGACAAGGCGTACCGGCGCGGTTTCTCTATTTCCCGGACGAGGGCCATTGGGTGACCAAACCCCGCAACCGGCGGGTCTGGTGGAACGAGATGCTGGGGTGGCTCGAGAAGTACTTGAAGGCTCAGCAAACACCTCTGGGAACGGGCCGGAAAGGCAACCCGCTCTGAGGGCCGGATTCAGTCAGCCTGGGGCGAAGCCCTGAGCGAAGCCTCATAAGCGCCAACTTGCTTGTAGGACACCCAAATCGAGCCGTGGCCACCGGCCCTTTTGGAGTGCGGCGGCAACGAGGCTGGACTTTATACATATTTTGGCCCCCCCCTTTCCGCTCTGTAACGCGTTCTAGCCCCCGCCGCGGTTGGCTTCGGGGTTACCGTTGGTAGCGCGATCCAGACGCGGCTGGAGCCCGGTTGCTTATTCTGCCGCCTCTTCGTTATAGTCCACGGCGTTGGAGGAAAGACATGAGCTTGCACGCCAAACGTGTTCTCCAGTGGGGGCTTCTGATTGTCGGCATCATTGCGGTCCTCTACCTGATGGCATCCGGGAGACAGGCACAGGCCAGCTCGCCGGAAGCGCGTGATATCGGGGCTCTGCTGGCCGAGGTCTTCAAACAGGATGAACCAGGAGGGGCTGTCATTGTCACCCGCAAAGGCGAAACCCTGTTCAGAAAAGGCTACGGCCTGGCGGACATGGAACTGAAGGTCCCCATCCAGCCGGATATGGTGTTCAGGCTCGGGTCAGTAACCAAACAGTTCACGGCCGTCGCCATCCTGATGCTTGAAGAACAGGGTAAGCTTTCGGTGGCCGATCCCATTGCGCGATTCCTTCCCGATTATCCGACCGGCGGTCAGACCATCACGATTGAGCATCTGCTCACTCACACCTCAGGGATCAAGAGCTACACGTCCATGTCCGAGTGGGTCTCTAAGTGGCGAACAGACATGAGCCTCGGTTCCCTCATTGACATGTTCAAGGACCAGCCGGTCGATTTCAAACCTGACGAACGCTGGCTCTACAACAACTCAGGATACATTCTTCTCGGCGCAATCATCGAGAAGGCATCCGGCCACTCGTACGAGGACTTCATCGAGAAGAAGATCTTTGGACCGCTGGGGATGAAAGATTCCTGCTATGACAGGACCGAACAGATCATGCCGAAACGGGCGAAGGGGTATCAGCGCACCCCGAACGGCTTTCAGCATGCCGCTTATCTCAGCATGACCCAACCTTATGCCGCCGGCTCGCTCGCGTCCACGGTGGACGACCTCGCCATCTGGGATACGGCGTTGTGGCAAAACAAACTGATCCGCAAAGAGACTCTGGCGAAAGCCCATACGCCTCACCGGCTGACCGACGGTCGTTCCACGGCTTACGGTTACGGCTGGGCCTTGGGCTCCTACGAGGGACATCGGACAGTCGAACATGGTGGCGGCATCCATGGATTCGCCACCTACGCCCTCAGCATGCCTGACGACGGCATTTTCGTAGCCATTCTGACCAATGGTTCAGCCGGACCCAAGCTCTTGCCACAGCGGCTGGCGACGCAGATGGCGGCCATTGCGGTAGGCAAACCGATGCGGGAACCGGCGCCGATCTCGATGACGCCCGAACAGCTGAAACGCTATGCCGGAGTCTATTCCGTCCGCGCAAGCGAAGAACACACGATCACCCTCGAAGGAACCCAGCTTTTCTGGCAACCAAAGGACCGCCCGAAGACGGCCATTTACCCGCTTTCGGAGACGGAGTTCTTCGTCAAGGGCTCGCTGACTCGCTTGGCTTTTGTGATTGACACGAGCGGCGCCACCAGCCGCCTGGTGATTCGCCCCCGGGTCGGGATGGAAGAGACGGCGGTCAAGAAGTGACCGCTGAAAATTCAGCCTGGACCTTTCTCCGAGTACACCGCCTGGATCAGTCCCCTGATGTAGCCGATGGCGAACAGGCGTCCGATCGACGAATAGCCCGGGCGGCTATTGCTGTCCCCTTCCATCGTGGGCACGTGGTCTGGCCGACAGATGCCATCGAAACCGATATCGCGATAGGCACGCATGCAGGCCGCCATGTCGGTCTTGCCGTCGTCGTGAAAGGTTTCCTGGAACTTCTCTTTGGTTCCGCGCACGTCTCGGAAATGCACAAAGAAGATCTTTTTCTGTTTCCCGAAGTGGCGGATCGCAGCCGGCAGGTCATCGGTCATGAGGGTGAAGTTCCCCTGGCAGAGGGTAATCCCATTGACGGGGCTGGGGACCAGGTCCAGCAGGCGCTGGTGGTTTTCCAGGCTGCGCATGATTCGCCCCATGCCGCGCAATGGCGAGATCGGAGGATCGTCCGGGTGCATGGCCAGCTTCACGTTGGCCTTCTCAGCGACCGGCACGACTCGCTCCAGAAAATACTTGAGACTGGTCCACAGCTGGTCCTCGGTGACAGTTCCGTACTCGGTAGGCTCCTGGTTTCTGGGATCCGTGTAGTCGAAGCCCGTCACCAGCGCGCCTCCACGGGTGACAATGTCGGTCGAAGTGCGGGACCAGTTAATCACCGGCATCCACTCGTAGCACCAGACCGGAATACCCAGTTTGCCCATGCTGGTCAGCAGCTCGCACACTTCGTCGATCTCGGCGTCGCGGCCTTCGAGTCCCAGCTTGGCCTTGTTGAGGGGCGGTCGGGCTTCGATCACGGCCAGCTCAAATCCGCCTGCTTCGTAGGCCTTTTTCAGGCGGGTCATGGGCCCAAGACTCCAGGGTTTCTCGGCGGGCCGGCGCTCCTTGTCCCAGTTCCCTCCGAATGTGCCGACCACGTAATCGACACCGCACTGCTTGACCATCTTCCACAACGGGCCGGCCGGCGGCCCAAAGACCTCCGCAATCTTCATCCTGCCCTGGTCGGAGGAAGCGGCGCCCAAGCTCGCCTCCGTTATCGCATGCACGGCCAGTCCTCCGGTGACAGCGGCCGAGGTGGAAAGGAACTGTCTGCGGGGAAGTTCACGTTGCTTCGAGCTCATGGAAATCCTCCTGTAAGCCCTCAGTCTTCGCAGGACGTGGCTCCGAAGCGCAGCGCCTTTTGCGGAGCGCGTCGGGTGCGTGCCTTCAGTACGAATCGATCTTGG
>JBHGBF010000182.1:0-11632 GCA_041946865.1 Acidobacteriota bacterium
GGGCGCTCGTTTCCACTATCCGGGTGCGCAAGGGGCATGATGAACTCCAGAAGCGCCTGTCGCTTCGCTCGCAGAAAACTGAGCGGTTACCGAACGCGCCTGACTGCTGTTGCCAGACCCCGTGGTATTCTGATAGGGTTAAAAGCCGCCCTTTTCAACCCTAGATGGGGAGGAACCAGCATGTCAGAGAAGATCCTGATTTTCGACACGACGTTGAGAGACGGTGAGCAGTCGCCCGGTTGTTCGATGAACCTTGAAGAGAAACTGAAGATGGCGCGACAGCTAGAACGCCTGAATGTCGATGTGATCGAAGCCGGCTTCCCTATCGCCTCAGAAGGTGACTTCGAAGCGGTTCAGGCCATTGCCCTTCAGATCCGAAAACCGGTGATCGCGGGCCTGGCTCGTGCCAATCGTCTGGACATTGAACGCGCCTGGGAGGCGATTAAGCAGGCTCGCCGGCCGCGCATCCACACGTTTATTGCGACCTCAGATATCCACCTGAAGCACAAGCTGCGCAAGACCCGGGACGAGGTGCTCAAGCAGGCTGCTGAAGCAGTCAAGATGGCCCGGGATCTGTGCGAAGATGTCGAGTTCTCGGCGGAGGACGCTACCCGCAGTGATATCGATTACCTGGCCGAGGTCCTTGAGGCGGCTATTCAAGCCGGCGCCGGCGTCATTAACATTCCTGACACAGTGGGATACGCCATCCCGCAGGAGTACGAGCCGTTTATCAAAACGCTCCTCGGCAAGATCCCCAGTCGGGACAAGGCCGTCTTTAGTTGTCACTGTCACAACGACCTCGGTCTGGCGGTCGCCAACTCGCTGGCCGCCGTTGAAGCCGGCTGCCGTCAAGTGGAATGCACGGTCAACGGGATCGGGGAAAGAGCAGGGAACGCCTCGCTCGAAGAAACGGTCATGGCCCTGCGCACCCGGAGGGACATCCTCCCGTACCATACTGACATTGTGACCGAGGAGATCTCGCGTTCGAGCAAAATGCTCTGTAATCTGACCGGTCTGTTCGTTCAGCACAACAAGGCCATCGTGGGCCGCAACGCCTTTGCTCACGAGGCGGGAATCCACCAGGACGGAATGCTGAAAAACGCCTTGACCTACGAGATCATGACGCCTCAGTCCGTAGGCATCAGTTCCAGCACCCTGGTTCTTGGAAAGCACAGTGGTCGGCATGCCCTCCGCAATAAGTTCGAGCAGATGGGTTACGAACTGACGACCGAGGAATTGGAGCGGGCGTACTTTTTCTTCACGAAGCTGGCCGACCAGAAAAAGGAAATCTACGAGGAGGATTTGGTGGCGATCATCCAGGATGGAATGAAGATCATCCCGGATATCTATCGCCTGAAGTTTGTCCATTCGGCGGGCGGGAGCCAGACCATCGCCAGTGCGGCAGTCAAGCTGGAGCGGGGAAACGAGTCGTTCGTGGAGTCGGCGGTCGGCGACGGCCCAGTTCACGCCTGTTACCGTGCCATCGACAGGATAACCGGGCTGCCGGGGCGTCTCCTGGACTACAGTGTCAACGCGGTCACGCGCGGAAAAGACGCTCTCGGCGAGGTCTTCGTGCACGTTGAATTCGGAGGCAAGAACTACATCGGTAAGGCGGCCAGCGTTGATATCATCGACGCGAGCGCCAGGGCTTACCTCAACGCTGTCAACAAGGTCATTCACGAAGAGCAGCGCCAGGCTAAAAGCCCCGATGTCTCGGCCGAAGCAACGAGGACGAACTAGACCTGAGAAGAACGCTATGCCCAAAACCCTTTTTCAAAAGATCTGGGAGAGTCATGTCGTGTACGAGGAGCCGGGCAAACCGGCCATTCTCTACATTGACTGTCATCTCGTCCATGAAGTGACGTCACCGCAAGCCTTCGAGGGACTACGGCTGGCAAAACGTAAAGTCCGGCGTCCTGACCGGACGTTTGCGACGATGGACCACAATGTCCCGACCTGGGACCGATCCTTACCGATTACGGACCCGATCTCCAAGAAGCAGATAGAAACGCTGGCGCAGAATTGCGCCGAATTCAGGATCCCGCTCTACGGGCTTGACAGTCCTGACCAGGGGATTGTCCACGTGATCGGACCGGAGCTGGGGATAACCCGGCCGGGCATGACGATTGTGTGCGGCGACAGCCATACCGCGACGCACGGGGCTTTCGGCGCCCTGGCCTTTGGCATCGGAACGAGCGAGGTTGAGCACGTTCTCGCGACTCAATGCCTGCAGCAGTCCCTTCCCAAGACGTTTCGCGTCCGGTTCCTGGGGCGCCTCGGACATAACGTCTCAGCCAAAGACCTCATCCTTTACCTCATCCGCAACATCGGGACGGATGGGGCCACCGGCTACGTCATCGAATATGCCGGCGAGGCGATCAGCAGCCTCTCCATAGAAGAACGGATGACGGTCTGCAACATGTCGATAGAGGCAGGCGCCCGGGCGGGGATGGTGGCGCCTGACGACACGACATTTGCCTACATCGAAGGCCGGCCCTTTGCCCCCAAGGGCAAAGAATTCCGGGAGCAGGTGGCCGAGTGGCGACAGTTGATCACAGACGAGAGCGCCCGCTTCGATCGGGAGCTTGAGCTGGAAGTCAGCACTCTCGTTCCCCAGGTGAGCTGGGGAACGAGTCCCGGCATGGTGACAGATGTGACCGGCGTGGTTCCGGACCCCGGTTCGTTCTCAGACGAAAGCTTGCGGAAGGCAGCCGGCCGGGCACTCGAATATATGGCCCTGACGCCCGGCACTCCCATTCAACAGATCCATTTGGACCGCGTGTTCATCGGCTCGTGCACCAACGGCCGGATCGAGGATCTGCGCGAGGCGGCCCGCGTGGTGGAGGGGCGCAAGGTGGCCCCCAGCGTAAGAGCCATGGTGGTCCCGGGCTCACAGCGGGTGAAGCGGCAGGCGGAACGTGAAGGTCTCGATGTCGTCTTCAAAAAGGCCGGGTTCGAGTGGCGCGAGTCCGGATGCAGTATGTGCCTGGGAATGAACCCGGACATCCTGCAGCCGGGCGAGCGCTGCGCGTCCACCTCGAATCGCAATTTCGAGGGTCGCCAGGGCCGGGGAGGCCGCACCCACCTGGTCAGTCCGGCAATGGCCGCCGCTGCCGCGCTTGCCGGCCATTTCGTCGATATCCGAGAGTGGGATTGAATCAAAAGGAAACCAGATGGAACCGTTCAGAACTCTATCGGGAATCGCTGCTCCGTTGGATCGGCGTAACGTAGACACGGATCAGATCATCCCCAAGCAGTTTTTGAAAAGGATTGAGAGGACCGGTTACGGCGAGTTCCTGTTCTTTGACTGGCGATACCGCCAGGACGGTTCGCCGGACCCGGACTTCGGGTTGAATGCTCCCGCGCTTCAGGGAGCAAGTATCCTGATCGCAGGTGCGAACTTCGGCTGTGGCTCCTCGCGGGAGCATGCGCCCTGGGCGCTTCACGATTACGGTTTCCGGTGCATCATCGCACCGTCGTTCGCCGATATCTTCTACAACAATTGCTTCAAGAACGGCATTCTCGCCATCCGCCTTCCGGAGACCGTCGTAAATGATCTGATCCGGACGGCGCAGACCCGCTCGCCCTACCGGCTCAGGGTCGACCTGGAGAAGCAGTTGATCTCGGATGAGCAGGGAAGGAATATCCGGTTTGAAGTCGACCCGTTCCGCCGCCACTGCCTCCTTAAAGGCCTGGACGATATCGGGCTGACGCTCCAGTACGAAGATCAAATCCGGGCGTATGAGCAGAGGATGGGAAAGTAGGTCCCCTGAAACAGACTGACGACTCGCGAAAAGCGCGGAAGACCAGGTGTTTCCCCGCTTTCCCGCGAGTTTTTGCGGCTTTCGCGCAACTCTGCGGGAAAAATGTGATCCTCTCTCTAGTGTTGTCAGTCTGATACCGTATAATAAATTTTGATTTGCGGAACTTTGTCTTGCCGGAGTGTTGGCACTGCGAGCTGCCGAGCGGCAGTTCGTAGCTCTCAGAGTGAGAGAGCACGAGCGGCAGGCTTTTTGTGAAAGGAGAAGCTCAGCTATGAATGAGGACTGTGCCAGTCCATCGGCTGAACCTCCCGGTAGGTACTCTAACCTGCCTTTGATGGACCCCTCCCTAGCCAGTACACCGGTTTCAGCCAATGGAAAGCAGGTGATTGGCGAAAGAACCCGTCTTTTCAGAGAACGTTTCTTCCCAGCTGTCACAGATCAAGATTGGAACGATTGGCACTGGCAACTGCGTAATCGCATAACCGATCTGCGAACCTTGGAGCGATTCATTCGGGTTTCCGAGGACGAACGGCTTGCGATTAACCAACACAGTGGGCCTTTGCCGGTAGGAATCACTCCCTACTATGCGTCCCTGCTTGATGAGTACAACCCACTTCAGCCGCTGCGACGGACAGTGGTGATGGTGACTGATGAGCACAGAAGGGTTCCTGGCGAGGCGGACGACCCACTGAACGAGGATCATGACTCCCCGGTTCCGGGTCTGGTCCACCGATATCCTGATCGGGTTCTCTTCCTGGTGACAGGGTTTTGTTCCGTGTATTGCCGCTACTGTACGCGGTCCAGGATGGTAGGCAACCCCGGCGGCGAATATCGGTTCAACATAAAGCAGTGGGAACGGGCCATCGATTACATTGCAGCGAACCCGTGCATTCGGGACGTGCTTCTTTCAGGTGGCGACCCGCTGACGCTGGTGGACAGCCGGCTGGAATGGCTCCTGTCTCGTCTGCGCCGGATTCCGCATGTCGAGTTCCTGAGGATTGGGACCAAGGTACCGACGGTGCTTCCGCAGCGGATCACTTCGGGGTTGACCCGAATGCTTCGCCGCTACCACCCCCTGTGGATGAGCATCCATTTCACGCACCCTGACGAGCTCACTCCGGAAGTCAGCCAGGCGTGTCAGAGGCTGGCAGACGCCGGGATTCCGTTGGGCAGCCAGACGGTGTTGCTGGCGGGCGTGAACGATTCGGTGGACACGATGAAGCGCCTCGTCCAGGGCCTGCTGAAGATTCGCGTGCGACCTTACTACCTGTATCAGTGTGACCCGATTTCCGGCTCCTCGCATTTCCGGACCCCGGTCGAGAAGGGTTTGGAGATCATTGGAGGCCTGCGTGGTCACACCACTGGGTACGCGGTCCCCAGCTACGTGATCGACGCTCCGGGCGGAGGCGGCAAGATTCCGCTCTTGCCGGAGTATTTCGTAGGCCGCGAAGGCGACGAGGTCGTCCTGAGGAACTACGAAGGGAACATCTATCGTTACCCGGATCCTGCAAAACACACTAACGGGCAATCGGGCCGGCGGGGAGGGGACCTGATCACCCTCCAAGCCTGACGCCTCGGAAGGGCGGTCTTTGCGGCCGCCCTTCCATCTGTTTTCACTCCAAGATTTCATGAACATCGGTCTGACTTACGACCTGAAAGACGATTACCTGCAACTCGGCTACGGCAAAGAGGAAACGGCTGAGCTTGACAGCATCAGGACGATTGACGCCCTGGACAGCACTCTCACCGAGCTTGGCTACCAGGTCAAGCGCGTCGGGCATCTCAAGGCTCTCGCTGCCC
Source organism: Acidobacteriota bacterium (assembly GCA_041946865.1). Taxonomy (GTDB): domain Bacteria; phylum Acidobacteriota; class UBA6911; order RPQK01; family RPQK01; genus RPQK01. The sequence goes on from JBHGBF010000182.1 coordinate 5,565, forward strand.
GTCTGCTCGCCGGAGAACGCTGGGACCTGGTGTTCAACATCGCCGAGGGATTCCGGGGACTGGGCAGAGAGGCTCAAGTGCCCGCTCTGCTGGATGCTTTCGAGGTCCCTTACACCTTCTCCGATCCGCTGGTCCTCACTCTGACTCTTCACAAGGGCATGACCAAGCACGTCGTCCGTGATTTGGGCGTCCCGACACCAGACTTTGCTGTCGTCGAGGATGAGCTTGACATAGCCCACGTTCGCCTGCCCTTCCCGCTTTTTGCCAAACCGGTGGCGGAGGGGACGAGCAAGGGCATATCCGCCGATTCGAAGATCCACAGCAGCGAGGAGCTTGCGCAAGTCTGCCGCGACCTTTTGGCCAGGTACCGTCAACCTGTGCTGGTGGAGGAGTATCTTTCCGGACGCGAGTTCACGGTCGGTATTGCGGGCACCGGACGAAAAGCAAGAGTTCTGGGTGTCTCGGAAGTCCTGCTGCTCGAAAAGGCTGAGGCCGGAGTGTACTCTTACTCGAACAAGGCCTATTACGAAGACCGTGTCCGCTATCACCTGGTTGACGGGCCGATTGCCGAGGAGGCGGGAGACGTCGCGCTCGCGGCCTGGAAGGGCCTGGGCTGCCGGGATGCAGGCCGCGTCGACGTCCGCTGCGCCGCTAACGGTTCAGTCCAGTTCATCGAGGTGAACCCGCTGGCTGGGCTCAATCCGGTGTGGTCGGACTTGCCGATCCTCTGCGGATTGGCCGGGATTTCTTACAGGGAGCTTCTGCAAATGATCGTCGAGTCGGCCTCGGAGCGTATCGAGAAGGAGTCAATCTGAAAGTCGCGGTCCTGCACCAGTACGTGCCGCCGGACGCCGCTAAGGACGAGAGTGATGTTCTCGAGGAAGCGTCGACCGTTTCGGAGGCGCTGGGCGAACTGGGGCACGAAGCCATTGACACCACTTTCTCGCTGAACCTCGAAGCGGCCTCGGCAGAGCTGTGCGCGCTTCGTCCTGACTTCGTTTTCAACCTGGTCGAGTCGGTCCAGGGCAGCGGACGCCTGGTTTACCTCGCCCCGGCACTGCTTGATTTTCTCAGGATCCGTTACTCGGGCTGCCCCACCGAAGCCATTTTCGTCACCGGCAACAAACTTCTGACTAAGACCATGCTCCGGGGCGCAGGCATCCCGACTGCCCCCTGGCTGACTCTCGGGACGCTTGATCACGAGGCGGTCCAACCCGGTCCCTGGATCATCAAGTCCGTTTGGGAGCACGCTTCTATCGGCCTCAGCACCAAAGAGTCCATCGTGGCCGATTCTTCCTCCCTGGCGGATCGCTTGCATCGGACCCGTGCTTCAGCTGCAGGCGACTCGTTTGCCGAGCTTTACATTCACGGGCGGGAGTTCAATGTGTCGGTGCTTGGTGGCCTGCGGGGACCCCAGGTGCTCCCCGTGGCCCAAATGGTCTTTGTCGGATTCCCGGAAGGAAGACCCAGAATCCTGGATTACAGGGCCAAATGGGAAGAAGGGTCTTTTGAGTACGAGAATACCGTTCGGTCTTTTGACTTTCGTCCGGAAGATGCTCCGTTGCTTCAGCAGCTGCGCGACCTGTCGCTCCAATGCTGGGCGCTCTTCCAGCTCCGCGGTTATGCCCGTGTGGATTTTCGGGTCGACGAAGCCGGAAGGCCCTGGGTGCTGGAAATCAACACGAATCCATGCATATCGAAGAACGCCGGGTTCCTGGCCGCGGCAGGAAAGGCAGGCCTCAGGAATCCTGAAGTGATCGCCCGGATCATCTCCGACTCCACCCGAGAGTGAACATGCTCATAAGAAAAGAGGTTCGCGGGACAGATCCCGATCAGATTCGGGCGCTGGTGGCGGCAACCGGTTTTTTCACCCAGGAAGAGATCGGGATTGCGACCGAGCTTGTCGAGGAGGCGCTCAACCGTGGAGTCGAATCCGGCTACTTTCTCCTGGTGGCCGAGGAAAACGATCGGGTGCTCGGGTACACCTGCTACGGTCCCATCCCTGGAACTGACGCCAGCTACGACCTCTACTGGATCGCTGTCCACCCGGAGGCGCAGGGGAGGGGACTGGGGAAGACACTCATTGTGGAGACTGAGAAACAGATCAGAGCCAGCGGCGGGCGGCGCGTCTACATCGAGACTTCCTCGCGCGAGCAGTACGTCCCCACTCGCCGCTTCTACCTGTCCTGCGGCTACGTCCAGGAAGCTCTTCTGGTTGATTTTTATCGCCCAGGCGATTCGAAGGTCATCTACAGCAAGGAACTACCCGCGCGGATCAGCGCTGCCGCGGATCGGCGCGGATAATACGCGGATCGACGCGGATACCACCTTTTTATCCGCGTGATCCGCGTGTCATTCGCGTCGATCCGCGGCAGCGCCGATTCGCGGCAAGTGGCTTCTCCATCAGCACTGGTTCCGGCATCACGTCGCGGTGGTGCACAAACAGCTCTTCCGACGGGCGCACCACACGCAGGCCTGCTTTCTCGAAGAGCGGGCGGGAAAGGGAGTTGGCAATCAGCTGGACCTTTCGGCAGCCCAACCTTTTGGCCAGGGCCAGTTCTTCGGCGACAAGCCGCTGTGCAATCCCCTTACGCCGGAAGAGGGGGTCGACCGTGAGGCCAAAGAGGAAAAAGTACTCCCCGCGCGGGATGTGCCGGGGCGGAAAGGTCTCGTTAAGAGCAGCGTCCCTGGCATCTGTGTCAGTCAGCAGACTGCAACTGAAACCGAGGAGGTCCGAGCCGGCCACAGTCACGACAAACCCTTGCGGGAAGGCAAGGAAGCGGCGCTTCAGCTCTTCGAGCGAGGCAGCCAGTTCTCGCCAGACCCGGATCTCGAGCTGTGCCGTCTTCTCGAGATCCTCCATCCTCGCAGGCCGGGTTTCACAGTCCGTGTTCACAACAGCCCCTGTCAGTATAGCTCCGCTCCGATGCTGAAAGCCGCGCATTTCTGTCACGTTATAATGAGCTGGTGTCCAACCAAACCGAGAACCTGATCAGGCGTCCGGAGGAGGCGATCTATCGAACCATTTATGCCCCCGTCGACCTGCATGACATGTTGAGCACGGCGGAAAAACGCTCCCGGATTCGACGCCTCCCCGCAGTTCAACTCTTCTTTGGCTTAAAAGAGCTGAGCGATGAAGAGGTTGCGCAACTGGCCCCTCACATCAGTCAGGAGCAATGGCGCGCGGTCATTGACCTCGATATCTGGTCCCGAGACCGCGCGAATACGCGACAATTGATCCATTTGCAGCGGCACATCCTGCTCAATGAGGATCCGGTCGCGAGCAAACTGGTGGGGGCATCCGACCCCGAGCTATGGGAACTGGCTTTTGCCAGGCTTACCAAAATCCATGCGAAGGTCGACGAAGAAGTCGAAGGAGAACCGGAAGAAGGGGACTTCTTTGAGACACCCGACAACCAGTACCTGATCGTGCTGCCCCGGAATCCTGAGCTTGCCAGGGTTCTTCGGGCTATCCTGATCCGTCTGTACCAGCTTGATCCGGAATGGACTCGACTGCGCCTTGAGTCCGCTCGTTTCCGAACCGCGAGCGAATTGGTGGAGTCAGCGTACGAAAAGCGGACGAGACGAGTTGAGGAAATGGGCTTCCAGGACTACTACGAGGCGATCGAGATTTATGCGCCACTCCTCGGGGTGGAGAATCTGCCGCTGAAGGGAAAAAGCAAGGAGCAAGTCTCTACCCTTCCGGCTTCCAGTCGGATGGCAGAGTCGCGGGCGCTGCTTCTTATGCAGGCCCTTGCGCATCTGAGCCAGTCACGAGACATTTCGCCTTTGCTGGAAGAGCTTTTCTTCGTCTGCAACAAAATACTTACCGCCGACCGGACGTCGCCCGGAGATCCCGGACTGGTAAAGAAAGGAATCCGGAAAGCGATCACGGGCATCAACCTTGGACTGGATCTTTGGTCAAAAGGCCGTTTCGAGCGGGCCGTCACGGGTGTCCAGGAGCTGTATCTGCAATCATTCTTCCGGCTTGGATACACGCGGTTGTTGCAACTCCGGGAGAAAGCGCGGACGGCGGCTGAGAAGGCTAAACCGGACCCGGCGAGCCCGGCAGCCGCTTTGGTCAAAGGCTTGCTGCTGAAGTACCCGGTCCGCAGTTGGTGGCCCGAAGCCGGGGCGCGGCTGCACTGGCGCTTCTTCAGCACCGCCAGGCAGGTGTCGAGGGTCGAAAAGCGGCTCGAGCCCCTGTGATTCACAGACCCGGCCCACGACTGCGAGGGTGACGACGACCGCTTCAATACCCTCGCCCCGTGCGAGGCTCGCAGGCGACGTTCTCGCTCAGAGGGACTTCACTTGACCAGCTCTGCCGCCACGAGGTCGAGATCGTGCAGAAGCCCGGTATGGTAGTCCACCAGCGGCAGCTGGGCGAGAATCCGGTCCGCGTCCGGACAGACGACCTCACAGCCTCGCAGGATCCTGCCTGTGTTCCGGTAGGTGAGCTCCACCGTCTCTCGGGCAAAGACACGGGCAACAGCCTTCATGAACTCGGCCGACCATTTCTTTCCGCCCTGGTAAGCGGCCGCCTTCCGGCACAGGGCCTCGGCCACTTCTCCCCACGTCATCATGTCGGCCATCAGGAACATCACGTGCTGAGATTTAGTCAGCTTTAAGTCGCGTCCGACGCGGACCACGTCGGCAAGCACCCGAAGCGCGGCGGCGACCCAGGGTCCGCCGGTTTCGACGGGCAACCCGGCGAGGGCGTCGGCCATTTCCAGGTAAAAGCGGCCTTTCGTCCGGACCGACTCACGCATCCGGAACATCGAAACCACGTTCTGGAGGATTTCGCTCGTCCCTTCGTAAATGGTTGTGATCTTGACGTCACGCTTGATCTTCTCGACCTCGTACTCCCGCATGTAGCCGTAGCCTCCGAACGCCTGGATGGCATCATTGGCCGCTGCGTCACCGGCTTCAGTAGCGAAGTACTTGGCCACGGCTCCCTCGACCTGAAGATCCTCTTCGTTGGAATCCAGCCGCTCGGCTACCCTTTCAATGTAGGCGCGGGCCGCCTCGAGTTGCACGATGTGAGGAACCAAGAGCTTGTGCGTGTAACCCTGCTTCTCGACTAGCGGAGTACCGAACTGGACCCTGTCTTTCGCATACGCCACGGCCCTCTCCAAAGCCGCCATGCCGGCGCCCAGACCAAATGCCGCGACCATGAGCCGGGTGTACCCAAAAACCTGGTTGGCCTGCTTCAGACCCTGACCCTCGACGCCGCCAACGAGGTTCTCGGCAGGGACACAAAGGTCCTGTAACGTCACGGGAGCCGTATCGGAGGCCCGAATCCCGTGCTTGTCTTCGTGCCTTCCCGCGATCAAACCCGGTGTCCCGGCTTCCACAATGAAGAAGGAGGGGCCCTCAGGGGTGTCGGCCAGAACCGTGTACAGATCGGCTACCGCGCCGTTTGTTATGAATTGCTTCTGGCCGTTCAGCTTGTAAGCCACGATCTTGCCGTCGGCGTCCAGGATTCTCTCGGCCTTGCTCTTCAACGACTGCACGTTCGAGCCGGCTTCCGGCTCCGTCACACAATAAGCGACAATAAGCCCCTCCTCGGCGATCCTGGCCAGATATTTCTCCTTCTGGGCCGGAGTGGCGCCGACAAGGATCGGGTCCATACCCAGGCAGATGGCCAGAAAGGATGTCGCCACGGCCATATCGATCTTCGCCATCTTCTCGGAAAGTATCGCGATGTCTCCGGCTCCTGCCCCGAGCCCTCCGTATTCTTCGGGGACGAAAATCAAGTGCAGGCCGACCTCCGGGCCGGTCATGAACCGGATAAGGTCCATGGGGAATTGGGCCGTGTGGTCCAGGTCCAACTTGGTATCGAGGGGCAGCTTATCCTTCTCCAGCTTGCTCATGGTGTCCAGCACCATGAGCAACGTCTCAGGGTCCATTTTCTGCATTGTGATCAGGCCTCCGTTCGATTGAAGCCTGTAATCATAAATCACGTTGGATGATTCGGGAACAGCCAAGTGAAGTACACTGGACTTTGGCGCAGATGAATCAACAGGAACCGCTGCTGTGTGGCTGTATCACGCTGAAAGCGTGAAGCA
>JBHGBF010000183.1:0-11630 GCA_041946865.1 Acidobacteriota bacterium
GCACCGGCCTCTCTCCTCGTTGCTGCCACACTCCGAACAAAAAACTGAGGGGTTACCTTGCCTCGTCTCCTGGCACTGCCTTGTGTTGTCGCTTGACCGCCCGGCCTCTTGCCCCCTAGACTTCCCGGTCATGTTGACGCGACGCGCAGGTGTCTGGCTTGTGTTGTTGTTTTCGCTCTCAACCGTGGTGGCAAACGGCTGCCAGTTCTATCCGGGCGCCATTTATGATCCTAAGATCCCAACGCTTCTTCAGGTGACCGGCCACGATTGGGCGGAAGATCTCACCGACCACAATCAGCTGGAGAGCTACTTGCAGACTCTGGAAAAGGCTTCTCCCGGCCGCATCCGGGTGGTGAAGTACGGAGAAACGTGGGAACGCCGATCTCTCTATTACGTCGTGATTGGCGCCGAGCGCAATCTGGCCCGGCTCGACGAGATCAAGGCCGGGTTCCACAATCTGGCGTACCCTCAGACTCTCACCTCATCGGCAGCTGAAACCTTGATTCGCACTCTTCCTGCCGTCGTCTGGCTGGCTTACAGCGTCCACGGGAACGAAACGTCCGGTATGGAAGCAGCCCTTCTGACGGCCTATCACCTGCTGGCGGCCCGTGGTGATTCGCTTGCCGATCGCGTGGCCGCCGAAACGCTGGTCATTATTGATCCGATCCAGAATCCAGATGGGCGCGCCAGATTCCTCAACCACTACCGGCAGACGCGAGGTCGCTGGCCCGACCCAAACAGATTTGCCGCCGAGCACCTGGAAGACTGGCCCGGCGGCCGGACCAACCACTATCTTTTCGATATGAACCGGGACTGGTTCGCGCTCACGCAGCCCGAAACGCGAGCGCGCGTCAAGGCCTTCCTGGAGTGGTTCCCGCAGGTGCTGGTCGATCTTCACGAAATGGGCGCCGAGTCCAGTTACTACTTTGCGCCACCCGCCCCGCCGATCAATCCCCAGATGAGTCGCAGCCAGACCGACTGGCACGTGGTCTTCGGCAAGAATAATGCCGCCTGGTTCGACAAGCTGCGCTTCGACTATTTCACCCGCGAGGTTTTTGACTCCTTCTACCCGGGATACGGCGAAGGGTGGCCGATGTTCCAGGGCGCGATCGGAATGACTTACGAACAGGCCGGTGTGCGAGGACTGGTTATCAAGCGGGAAGACGACGAAGTCCTGCGTTTTCGGGATGCTGTTCAGCATCACTTCATTGCCTCGCTTTCGACGGTCGAGACCGCAGCGAAAAACCGCGAGGCGCTGTTGCGGAACTTCTACGAGGTCCGAAAAGCCGGCCTTCAGGAGAGCAAAAAGGACAGTTCGAAAGGGTTCGAACCTGACGGTTTTGTTCTGGACCCGTCCGGGGACAAAGTGAGGGCGGCCAAGCTGGCCCGGGTCTTGATGATGCAGGGGATCGAGGTGCGAGTGACCGGAAGGGCGCTTTCGCTCGATGCTCAGGATTACGAGGGCAGCGAGGTAAGAAGCCGGAGTTTTCCCGCCGGCGCCTACTATGTCCCGCTCGCGCAGCCTGCCCGGCCGCTGGTGACGACCCTGCTGGCCCGCGAAACACCCATGGACGACGCGTTTTTGAAGGAACAGGAGCGCCGGTATCAAAAGCGCCTTCGCGACCAGTTCTACGATGTGACTGCCTGGTCCCTTCCTTTGCTCTACAATGTCCCGTGCTACCCGGTCCAGAAGACTCCAAGCGATGACCTGGCTACGCTGCACGAGCTGCCGTCAGTTCAAGGTCAGGTGCTGGGAGGCAAATCCTCGCTTGCCTACCTGGTTCCGTGGGGCACCAACGCGGCCGTTCATGCGCTTGCGAAAGCTCTTTCGCAAGGGATACGAATTTACTCGGCCGATAAACCGTTTACCCAGAAGCGCCGGAAGTTCCCGGCCGGAAGCCTGATCGTAAAAGTAAAGGGCAATCCCGCAGATCTGCACGAGCGCCTTGTGCAAGTCGCGCGCGACACCGGAGCTGACATCTTCGCCACTGAGACGGCCTGGGTCGATGAGGGAGTGAATTTCGGCAGCGCAGAGGTGAGGTTCGTCAAGAAGCCGAACGTGGCTCTTGCTTACAACGTGCCTACCGACGACAGCTCAGCCGGGGCCTTGAGGTTTCTGATTGAGCAGGCTTATGACTACCCCGTCACGATTATTCCGACCCGTTATCTTGCAACAGCCAATCTGAAAGACCTGGATGTCCTGATCCTGCCGGATGCGTCCGGTTTCGGTGGAGGCTATCAGGGCACGCTCGGAGAAGCGGGCGCCCAGAAGCTGAAACAGTGGGTCTCAGCCGGGGGAACTCTGATCGCCATCGGGGAGGCCACCCGCTGGTTGACCGAGGAAAAAACCGGTCTCCTGGCCACGTCGCGCGAGTACCGGGACGGGAGCCCGGTAAAGAGCACGGTGCCATCCGGGGAGAAGTCCGGAGCTCAAGCAGAGGCAAAGCCCAAGGAGGAAAAGGCTGCCCCGACGGCGGCGGAAAAGAAGCGGTTTGACCTGGAAAAGGCGATTTTGCCTGAGAAGGAGCTGCCGGGCAGGATCCCCGGCGCTCTGATGCGGGTCCAGCTTGATCCCGAGCACTGGCTGGCTTTCGGCTACGATACCGAGACACCCGTGATGGTCAGCAGCCGGAACATCTTCACCCCGCTCAAGCTCGACAAAGGGAGAAACGTCGGGCTCTTTTCAAAGGCAGACAAGCTGATGATGAGCGGATTCAGCTGGGCGGATGCGCGGGAGCAACTGGCGGAAAAAGCCTATTTGATGAACCAGCCGCTGGGAAGCGGCCATGTCGTGGCTTTTGCGGAAGATCCGGCGTACCGGGCGTTCTGTGACGGGCTCAACATCCTGCTGTTTAACGCGATCTTTCTGGGCCCGGCGCACTGATCGGCGGGCAAGGCGGGAGAAGAAGGCCGCGCCGGACAAGAGCGGGGAAAAGAACCAACCGAGCCTGACTGACGGGTTTGGGTCACACCCTTTTTCCGCGGGTCAGTTGAAACTAACGACTCCGTTCAGTAATCTACTAATCTGACTGATTATGAGCTGGCTGCTGCTACTGTTCATGCTGTTGCTGCCTCAACAGGCACAACAAACCCCGAAGCCGAAGCTGGATGTGCCTGCAACCCACGCGCCGGAGCTTTTGCCTCCCGGTGAACCGCAGGTGATCTCAGTCCTGTCGTTTGATGGGAAAGAGTTCATCAAGGCTTTCAATGCCACGGCTGACCGGCCGCGCATCGTCATGGTCCTCGCCCCGACTTGACCCCATTGTCTTCGGGGGGCCTCCGAAGTCCGAGCCGTTTTGAAAGAGATGCCGAACGCTCGAGTCAAGGTGTTCGTGATGTGGACGCCGATCATGCGGAACGACACCAAGGCCAGCGCCACTGCGGGCTCCGCTTATCTCCCAGATCCCAGGGCGGAGCACTATTGGGACCTCTGGAATTTCACCAGCAAGCTCCTGACGCAGCAGCTGAAATATCCCCCGGAAGAGTTCGCCTGGGATATGCTGGTGCTGTACAAGCCGCATCTCGTCTGGCGTGACCAGCCTCCCGAGCCGACCGTCTTCATGCAGGCCCGCGGGCTGAAGATAGGTACCGAGTTCAGTCAGGCGGTGCTGAAGGCCGAGCTGCAGAAGTGGATTGCCGATTAGTTGACGGTTAACGGTTAACATGGACTTTTTCATTCTCATCGCCTTTCTTGTTGTATACATCGTGCTCATGAGGTGGGTTCTGCCCAGGCTGGGTGTCTCCACCTGAATGGCCAATCGGTGCCATCTGCCGGGCGCAGAAACACGCGAAACAAAAAGCAAGGATCAGTAAGACTGGTCACGCGCCTGCCCTGAACTACAACTCCCCACGCCAAAAAAGTAGAATTCTTGAAAGGCAATAGGAGGAAGCACGATGACCGAGCGAACGGGTTCCGTTACTCTCAAAGGCAAGCCGTTTACCTTGCTTGGACCTGAACTGAAAGTCGGCGACAAGGCGCCGGACTTTGTAGCCGTCGGCAAAGATCTCAAACCGGTCACACTGGCTGACACGAAGGGCAAGGTCCGAGTGTTCAGCGTTGTCCCGTCATTGGACACCCCCGTCTGCGATGCTCAAACGCGCCGTTTCAACCAGGAAGCCGCCAATCTGCCAGGCGTGGGCGTCTATACGATCAGCATGGATTTGCCCTTTGCCCAGAGCCGGTGGTGTGCGGCCGCCGGGGTCGACAGGGTCATCATGCTCTCAGATCACAAGGACGCCTCGTTTGGGACTCAGTACGGCACCCTGATCAAAGAGCTGCGCCTGGACTCGCGGGCGATTTTTGTCCTCGATGAAAACGACGTCATTCGCCATATTGAGTACGTCCGCGAGGTGGCCACGCATCCCAGTTACGACGCGGCCCTGGAAGCGACAAAAAGGCTGACAAATTCGAACAAGTAGCGGGAATCCAGCGAGTCCGGCTACCGCGCGCACGATCTGTTCGTAGTGCCGCCTTCGGGCGGGCAGTTGAGAGGCGGACAGGTGCGCCGGACTAATAGCTCGCCTCAGGGCGGGATTACAAAGGATCGGGGAGGCGCATCCTCGACGCGTCAGAACGCCTGCCACTTCCTTATCATCTCGCCATTCTGGCGGAAAATTCGGATTGTGTATGGTCTTCCCGGGCCGATGCCCTCGCCAAGAACAAGCTCATCCCGGCCATCTCCGTTCGTGTCTACGGCGGCGATGTTGCTGCCGCAGGTCTGGGGATCATCGAAGGCCGAAAACTCGATGATAATCTGCCCCCCGAGATGGAAAATCTGGACGAGCGGGGGATAGCCTTTCAGCGGGCCTGGCGCGACGGCAAAGCCGGGTTGTCCCGGCGCTACGCGCAGCGTAGTGAGGTTCAGACCGAAGGTTGTCGGGAGGGTCTCAAACGAGTCGAGACACTGGGACTGGGTGTCGCAAAGGAAAACGCGGGAGGAGTTGACGGAGACCGGCGGGCCCCAGACGAGGAGCCGCGAACAGGCGTCAGTTCCGGCGGTAGCCCGAGGCTCGGCGGGCGCTGCACGGACCCCGTTTTCAAACCCGTAGCGGAACTCGCGCCCTTTCAGGATCTGTCCCTCGGGTGACAACTCCACGACGTGGCCCGTACGCCCCGGCCCAGGCCCTTGTGCGACGTAAATTCGGCCGCAGCCGGTCGCCACCCAGGCGCCGTAGCCGACTTCCGGCAGCGCCTGGCGAATCTCTTTGAGCAGCCTTCCGGAGGAGCTGAAGATCTGGATAGCCGGCGGATTGCGGGGCCCCGGGCCGGCTGAAACCACAATTTCATCGCCCGGTCCCCATCCGAGCTCTCCGACTGCCACCTGGCCGGAAAAATCGAGGCCCGGCAGAGCTGTCCACTCGGTCCTGAGTTTTCCCTGAACGTCGAACACCCGCACTTGCGCTCGCACGCCTTTGTCCGGGCCCGGCAGCGCCACGATAAACGGCTGGCCGGCGGAATCGTAGCCCCCGGCTACGTTGACTCCGGCGCCGTAGTACTCGTAGCGGTGTCCAGGCTTTCCGACCTCGAACTGGTTCAGGAATCCATGTTTGAAGAAGAGGACCAGGCAGCCGGTCAGGAGAGCCTGGGAAAGCCAGGCGCCCGGGAAGCTGGGGACTCGCATGAAGAGCGAGCACCAGACAAGCCCGCCAAGAAAGGAAGCCGCCACCAGCGGCAGGTTCGGCAAGTGGTAAAGCGCAAACAAAACGGCCGCCACGACGGCGGCGCCTGGATGGCCGCGACCCAGGATATCTTCACTGCGGAGCCGTAGAAAGTTCTGAAGCACGTGTTGCTGGAGGGCGGCCCAGCCGACGTACAGGTAAAGATCCTCCCAGCGATCCAGGCGGGCCTGGCTCTTCCAGACTCCAAGCAGGATGATCAACGCGCCCACAGCCAGCGTCAGCAGCCCGAAAGTCCGTATCGACCTTCCCAAGTTGTCCGAGCGAAACCCCATATCCTCGAGCCGGTCGCGCTGATAAAAGTGATTCCCGAGGACCAGACCGATGGCGGCTGTATAAGTGCTGATCAGGAAAAGTCGATGCTCATACTGGAACTTGCCCCACCAGAGGTAAGCCAGGATCAGGCCGGTAAACAGGAGCAGGGAGAGAAGCGAGACCAGACGGCGCGTTCGACTCACTGGTGACCCCTCGTCGACGGGTCTGCCGCACGGAGGCGCGGCTCGCCGTGGTCCGGCTGGCTCGCGTCAGACTGATCGCGCATCGCTACTGTTGGCTTGCCGGTCAGTGGATTGCGATAAACCATGATGTCCGGGCCGTAGACACGTTGAATCACCTCCGGCGTTATGACTTCTTCCGGATTGCCGTGCTTGATCAGAATACCTCGGTCGAGCAGTGCTAGTCGCCGGCAAAAAGCGGCGGCCGCCGTCAGATCATGCAAGACGAGGACGACGGAAATGCCCCGCTCGAGATTGAGGCGATGCAGAAGTCTGAAAACGTTCAGCTGGTGGTGCAGGTCGAGGTGAGCGTCAGGCTCGTCGAGCAGCATGACCGCCGGTTCCTGCGTCAAGGCCCGCGCAATCAGCACTCTCTGCCGTTCGCCCGAAGACAGGTGCGAGATGGGCCGGTCGGCAAGGGGGGCGGCTTCAGTCAGCCGCAGCGCCTCTTCTATCATCTCTTCGTCCCGTGACTGCCGTCGCTGAGTCCGGCGCGAATGAGGGAACCGCCCCATGGCGACAACGTCACGAACCAGGAAAGGGAAATCAAAGTACTGCTCGGCGGAAATGACCGCCATCCTCCGCGCCAGCTCTATGGTCGAGAAGAAACTGACAGGCCGGTTCTCCAGGAGGACTGTCCCTTCCTCCGGCTTCAGCTCTCCACTCATCAGTCGGATCAGGGTGCTTTTCCCGCTGCCATTTGGACCGATCAGGCCTAGAAAAGACCCGGAGCCGATCTCCAGGCTGATCTTCCCCAGGCGGAATCCGTCACGGTAGCTGAAGGAAACGTTGTCGAGCCGGAGGTCCATTGAGTGTTATCGGTCTGTCAAAAAAGAAACCTGTCCACGAATTCAGCGAATTTTACGAGTTGAGATCGTTGAAATCAGTCCTATTCGTAAACATTCGCGCTTTACTAAAACTGCCCATGCCGGTGGCGGCGGCGCAGCAGGTAGACAAAATACGGCGAACCAACCAGGGCGGTCAATGCCCCGACCGGGACCTCGATGGGGGCGACGACGGTCCGAGCGAGCGCGTCAGCGAGGATCAGGAAGGCGGCGCCCCCCAAGGCGGCAGCGGGAATCAGGATCCGATGGTTCGGGCCGACGATCATGCGCAACATGTGAGGGACGATCAGCCCAACGAACCCGATCATCCCGGCGACGGCCACGGCGGCAGCCACCATACAGGAGGCGGCGGTGAACAACAGTTTCTTGACCGTCTCCACGTTGACGCCCAGATGCTGAGCGGTCTGCTCGCCCTGCGTGAGGAGATCGAGATCGCGGGAAAGGTACCAGCAGACCCCGAGACCGCCTGCGATCAGCAGGCCCGAGATGCTGATAAGCACTGGATCCGCTTCGGTCAGAGTCCCGAGGAGATAAAACAAGGTATTGAAGGATTCCCGGTAGAAAATGGAGAAGAAGACAAAGACGGCCGCGTTAAAAAAGAGGCTGACGATCACTCCGGCGAGGATCATGGTCTGGATCGGTGCCCGTCCTTCGATCTGCGCGATCCGGTAAACGAGCACGATGGAAAGCAGGGCAAAAGCCAAAGCCATGAAGTAAAGCGAGGCGTACCGGCCGAAATGAAGCGCTCCGGCGATCATCACGCCTGCGGCCGCGGCGCTCGATGTACCCAGCATGAATGGGTCGGCCAGGGGATTGCGAAGGACACCCTGGAAGACGGTGCCTGCCGCCGCCAATCCCGCTCCCACAATCAGCCCCATCAAGACGCGCGGGAGACGAATCTGCCAGATAATGACCGCGGACGCGCCGGACACTGGTCCGATCAACAGGCCAAGCACACCCGCGCCGATAAGGAGCAGGAGGAGGACGACGAGCGATGCTGCGGTTCGAGTTTTCATGTTGCCTTTACCGTCTTTTTCACTGCATCTTCTCCAGCCTCTCCTGCAGCTGCTCGATTCCCTCGACCAGCCTGAATGTCCCTCTGGAGAGCAGATCCCGGTTAAAGTCGTCGATAATCCGGCCTTGCTTCACCGCCTTGATTTCCGCCCAGCCGGGGCGCGCTTTGATGTCCTCGGCCTTGGCGGCGAAGCTCAGAATCACGTCCGGGTTCTTCTCGAGCACCGTCTCTTTCGAAACCAGGAGCGAAGGCCGATCAACATCATCGAAAAGATTACGCCCGCCTGCAACAGCGACAGCCTCGCTCGTGTAACTCCGCCTGCCCACAGTCCAAGACGGCGGATCAATCTCGACATAGACGGACGGATGGTATCTGAAGCGGCTCGACTTTTGCCTCGCCGCCTCGATCCGCTTTTGCATCCGAGCCAGGAGATCCCTGGCCTCGCGCTGTCTTCCCATCGCCTCTCCGACCTGGCCGATCAGCTGGTAGACCTCTTGGATCGAAGCCGGGCTGATTGTTTCAACCACACGCAGATCGAGCTGCGAAAGCCGCCGGGAGATTCTGGAGGAGCTCCATTTTTCAAGCAGGATGAGATCGGGCCGAAGGCTGACGATCTTCTCCAGGCTGGGATTGATGAAATCCCCGACTTTCTCCCGGGTTTGGGCCTCCGCGGGGTAATTGCAGTAACTCGTGACCCCCACGACTTCGTCCCCCGCGCCCAGCGCGAACAGGGTTTCCGTCAGGTTGGGCGCGAGCGAAACAATGCGCCGGCCCGATTCCCGCGCGGGCGCCGCCGGCCGGGACCGAAGCGCAAAGACAACGCCGGCGATGGCGACCAGCGCGGTGAGAACCACAATAAGCGAAGTGCGTTTCATGTCTTGCGGCCGGACCCTGCAGGGACTTGCAGGGTCCGGCTTTGATGAATTGCCTTAAAACCTGAACCTCAAACCCGACCGGAAATTGAGCTTCAAGGCCGGATAGCCGAGGGCCTCCGAGTATTCGGCGTTGAGCAGATTGTGAATGACGGCGTAAAACTCGGCCCGCCGGCTGATTCGGATGCTGCCGTTCACGTCCACGCGAGAGTAACCTTCGACCTCCCGCAGATTCAGACCGTAAAAGTCGTTGTCCGTCCGATTGCCGACGAAAACGGCCCGGGCGGCAAGGCTCCAGCCTGGCCGATACCATCCGCCCGTCAGGAATCCGGAATGCGTCGGCCGGCGCAACAGCCGGGATCCGGCGCGCAACACTGAATGAAACGGGGCCGCGCTCTCCAGGATCCTGGTGTTCAAGTAGGTGTATCCTCCCGAAAGCCGCCACGGCTGCTCCGGGCGAAGCTCAATCAGCTGCTCGATTCCCCACGCCTGACTGCGTCCGATATTGAAGTAGGAGGCTTCAAAGGTATTGAAATCGGTTGTGAGAAGATCGATCTGGTTGCGGAAATAGTTATAGAAGCCGTTCAATTCGAAGCGCACACGATTTCCGGCCAGTCGCTGTTCGATCCCGGTTTCCAGGCTCCTGGTTCTTTCTGGCTTCAGATCCGGGTTGCCGCGATAGTACGGGTTCGTGCTGAAGGATTCGAGCAGGCTCGGCTCCTTGATCCCCAGGCCGAAATTGAATTTCGGCCTCGTCATACCCCAGAACCCCGCTTCACGGCCGGCTCTCAAGAGCCACGCCAGCGAGAACCGCGGAGTGGCGGCAAAGCCGAAACTGCCGTTGTGATCCAACCTGACTCCGCCGGTCAGCGAAAGCCGCCGGCCGGCGACAAGCTGGTCTTGGATGTAAGTACCGTAGTTGCGCCGTGACGCGCGCACGTCGCCCACAGTGCCCCGTTCGTCCTCGTATTCAAGGCCGGCGGTGAGGATATGCGAGAAGGCCGTGAAATCGGCCTGATAGCCGGCCACTTGCCGGCGTGTCGCGTTCAGGAAGGAGTAGAGATAATCGAACGAAGGGAAGCCGGCCGTGCGGCCGCGGTAGGAAGGGGTAAAGCTGCCGGAGTCGACGAGGTCTTCGGAAAGCTCGTTAATCTGGGCCTGCGAGTAGCTCAGCCGGTGAGTGGCGGAGCTGGTGAGGCGCTGGTTGAAGGCGGCGCCAAACACGGAGTTTCGCTTCCGGTACGATTCCTCGAGGTCGGGCGGCCCGAACAGGACGGCGCCGGGAACTCCGGCGCGGCCGTAGTCCCCTCTGCCTAGGAGGGTCAGTGAGGCCGTCTCGCTCAGCTCCACTCCCAGGGTGGAACTGAAGCTGTTGTCATTCAGAAAGCTGTTTGGGACGGCATTATCGGTCTCCCAGTGGCTGAAAAGGCCGCTGTAGCTGAATCGGTTCTGCCGGCCGTGGACACCGCCGCTTGCCCCTAGTTGCGAGTAGCTGCCGGTTTCCAGGCTCAGCTCTAACTGCGGGCGGTTGACTTCCTCGTCGGGCTTCCGGGTGAACATCTGAACTACCCCCGTGATCGCGTCGGAGCCGTAAAGCGCGCTTTGTGGCCCGCGGACGACTTCAATCCGTTCAATGCCCGCGGTGGTCAGGTTCGATAGTTCGGCATACCCTCCGGGCTGGTTGAGCGGTATGCCGTCCAGAAGAACCTTGCTGTAATCGGACTCGCCGCCGCGGACGTAGAGACTGGTGACGGAGCCCGGGGCGCCGGTCTGGAGAAGATGGACGCCGGCCACGCTGCGCAGCACCTCCGAGAGGGTTTGCGCCGCTTCGATCTCGTCCTCCGAAATGACCGTCACGCTGTTGCCGAGCAGGCTGGCCGAGGCCTCGTTCCGGGTGGCAGTCACGACGACGGTCTGCTTGAGGAGCTCCAGCCTGAGAATGAGGTCATGTGTAAGCTCGCCGGATGTCTCAACCGCTACGTCGTCACTGCGCGATTCGAAGCCAAGCTCGCGCACGAACAACCTGTAAGAGCCGCCGGGGAGGTCTTCGAATTGGTAGCCGCCCGATTCGTCCGTGGTCCCTGAAAGTGTGCGTCCCTGTCCCTGCAGTTGCAGGTGAATCCCGACAAGCGGCTTCCCTTGTTCGTCCCGCACTTTGCCGGAGAGGGAACCGGCGAGGACGGGAGAAATGAGCATGAGCGCGACGACTCCCGCCACAAAGGTCGAAAACCAGCAGTCTATTTGAGTCTTAGTGAACATGGGCCCTCCCGGGTGCAATAGCACCCAAGTGGCGCCAGGGGGTTTGAGGAAATCACAGGACTTCCAACCCTTTGACGCGAAGAGTTGTGGTTTCAGGTCTGCGAGGCAGGTTTCCTGACTTGACGGCTCAAGCGCGAACGTCTTGGTCTTCCCCCGCATTGCGGAGTGACTGGTGGCCCGTCCACCGGTTGACGTCCACTCGCCGGTTACAGTGGCGCGACCGTGCGGGATTTCCACCCGCTTCCCTTTCGCACCTCGCAGATCCGACTGTTGCGACACATGGAGGTTAGCAGAACCGGGAAAGGACTACAACCCCAGCCTGCACTTCCTTCAGGTTGATTCCGAATGATAGCGCGAATCTTTCCCGACAGATGCAGTATTGCGGCTCTGTTTCGCAGCGTTTGAAACAGAGCCGCAAGCGCAGCGTTTTTTGCGGAGCGCGTCGGGTGCGAACCTGTTCCACGATCTC
>JBHGBF010000184.1:0-11624 GCA_041946865.1 Acidobacteriota bacterium
GGCATGCTGAACTCCAAAAGCGCCTGCCGCTTCGCTCGCAGAAAACTGAGCGGTTACTGACAGATTTCGACTTTGAGACGCCTGGCGAGACTTTCTTGCGCTCAGGATGTCTCCCGAACGGTGGGCGCTCTCCGGTGAGGCGGGTTTCTCAGGTCTGACTCCAGCTACGTCCTGTTTGGGGGGACCAAAGCACGATACAGTTCCGACCTCGCCGCCAGCTCAACGTGCGAGTCCGCGGCCGACACCCGACCCTGGTCCATCACCACCACCAGGTGTGCAGACCGAATCGTCTCCGGGCGATGCGCAATGACAACGACCGTCCGGGAACGAGCGACTCGCGCCAGGGTTTCGGAAATGGCAGCCTCGGAGGGAACATCAATCTGGCTGGTCGGCTCATCCAGGATCAGTATTCTCGGATCTCGCAAAAGGGCGCGGGCTATGGCGATTCTTTGCTTCTGGCCGGGTGACAGCCCTGTGCCCATCTCTCCCAGGCGAGACTGGTAGCCGCCAGGGAGCTGAACAATGAAGTCGTGCGCGCAGGCCGCCTTGGCTGCCTCGACAATCTGGTGGCTGCCGGCTGCTTCCAGCCCATAGGCGATGTTCTCGTGAATGCTTCCTTCCAGAAGCGAAACCTCCTGGGGCACGAAGGCCACTTGCCGTCTCCAGTCGAAAAGATCGAGATCCGCCAGACTGACTCCGTCGACCAGCACTCTGCCGGAATCAGGTCGCAGGAGGCCGGCCAGGAGATGAAGCAGTGTCGTCTTGCCCGCGCCGTTGGGGCCGACCAGGGCGACCGTCTGGCCGAACCCGATGGTCAGGGTCACCCAGTCGACGGCCGGCTTGTCCTGACCGGGATACTTGAAGCTCACCTCCTCGAACTTGATGTCCCGATGATATTTCACCTTCAGTTTGCGGCCGGATCCGGCCTCAGCCTGCAGCAGTGCCTGCTCGGACGGCCAGCAGAGGATCTCGGCAAGGCGACGAAAGGCCGCTCGCCCCTCGGTCAGCTCCTGGCTCGCGCGCGCGACACTCCGAAGGCTCTGAGCGGCGGCCATGAGGACGATGAGAACGGTGACGCAACGAGCGGGTTCGAGCCGGGTCTGCAACACATACCATGCCGAGACAGCCGCCAGACCGGCCATTGCCAGCGCGGAGAGCGTTTCGATCAGGGCCAGCGAAAAGGCCCTGATTCGGCCAATTGAAGCTTCTTCGATCGACAAAGCCCTATTGGTCCGGCCGAAACGTCGTTTCTCTACTTCTTCAGCCTGCTGCATTTTGACCACGTGAAGGGCGGACAGAGACTGCTGGACCAGAGCCAGAAGACTCCCGTATCTTCGCAGCGCCTGCGCCCGTGATTTTTCCAGGGAGACAACAGAGCGGGAGAGCACCAGGATGAGGACAGGCATGACGCCCAAAGCGAGCAATGTAAATTGCCAGTGCAGAGCGAAGGCGATCGCGAGGGCCGTCAATCCTCGCAGAACATCGAGCAAAGGCCGCCCGGTTATCGTGTTGTAGGCCTTGGCAATCACGGCTCCGTCCGCGGTCAGCCGGCCGGCTTTGTCGCTGACTCCGCCGGTGCGGAGTTGAAGCAGAGGGGCTTCAATCAGGCGCTCAAACACGGCCTGGCGCAGAGCAGCCATGACACGGGCGATCAGCGCGGCGCTGTAACGCTCCTGCAGGTACTGAGTTATTCCGCCCAGAAGACTGAAAACGCAGATGACGCCAATCACGCCGAGGAACACGTGAAACGGCTCTCGGGTTTCAAGAAGAGGCGAAACTACCGCCCGCAGACGTTCCGGAAGCCAGGAAACCGCAGCCACCTGGGGGCCGGCGCCCGACTCACTTTCGCGAAGGAGCAGCTGGACGGCCGGCATCAGCAGGCCCAAGGCGGCGCCAAAAAGGCCGGCTGCCGCCGCCCCGGAGAGGAAAACAAAAGCGAGTCTCGACTTCTCCGCCAAAAGATACGAGAGCATACCGGCAGCCTGTGGCGGGGGATGCGGTCCAGGCTCCGGTCGCAAACGTGTGCGCACGCGCATACTATAACCGGAGGCGAGTCACACGGACAGAGACATCGCTGGTGGAGATCTCTGACCTCTTAAAGTAAACTACCGCGCCGGGACAATCGAATGCGGGCTCTCGACCGCCAGGTGCTGCTGATCGGAAGCTGTTTCGCGCTGGCTAACCTCCTTGGCTGGATCGCTTATCGGCTTCTCTTTCTCAGCATCTTCGATTTCTGGCCTCCTTGGGTCCAGATCACCCAGGCCTGTCTGGCGGGTGTCCGGGTGGACCTGGCTCTCATTGGTTACGAGTTCTCACTCTTCTGCCTCCTCGCGCAAGTGCCCCGCCTCGGCCAGGCGCGTTTCCTGATTGTGTACTGGTGGACGCTGGGATACCTGCACTTCGTCGCTTGCTCCGGTGCCCACTGGTTCTTCCGTGAGCGCCAGGAGCATTTCGGAAGCATTCTGCTGCGTTACCTGACTCGGCTGGAGGAGCCTTTCCTTGCGGTTCAGAGCTTTCTGGCCTTTCATCCGTGGTTGGCTCTTTTTCTGGTAGGAGGGTCGATCGGTTACTGGTGGACAGGCGCCAGGGCAGGTGCCCGCTTGGCCCGTCTTTGGCCTTCACAGGCGCCCAGATCGCGCGAGCGGGTCTGGCTGCTCGCCTTTGCGGTCGGTGCCCTGATGCCGACGGTCGACCTGGCGCCCCGGAAGTGGAACATGTCCAAGTCGGGCTGGGTGGTGCGCGGCGTTCACGCCGGCGAATATGCGGTCTTTGATCATTTCGGTTTGAACCAGGCGATCATCAACCCGTTCTACGACCTGTTTCGCGTTCAGGTCGCGGCTGCTCTCCAACCCGCTCCACCCGAGCATTTCACCAGAGATGAGGCGGCCAGGCGGTGCCTCGCGGCCCTGGGACGATCGGCTGTCCACCAGCCTTATCCTCTCTTTACAGAATTGACGTCGACACAGGGGACCGATATCCGCAACATCGTCATTGTGCAGATCGAGAGTCTGTCCACCGACCTCCTGGAGAGCGCGTCCGGCGGGGAGACGGTCATGCCGTTCCTCCGTGGCTGCGCCTCACAGGGACTCTATTTCCCGAACCTCATCCAGGCGGCCAATCAGACGACAGGCAGTGTCTTCTGCCTGGCCACAGGGCTGCCTAAGGAAAACATCGAGGCGCGGGTGCGGCGTTTTGCAGACTGGGAGCTCAACGGCTATTACGCCACACTGCCCAGGATTCTGTCGGGGAAGGGCTATCAACATTTTGCCTTCCATGGGGGACGGAGCCGCCTGACCGATTTCGGCGCCTTCATGGGTAACCAAGGTTATCAGAGCTTCGGCTACCGTGAGTTGTCCGAAGAACTGAAGCAGTTGAGATACGCGGGCGAGCGCGAGGATTCGCAAGGGCTGCTGGACGGGCCCTTCCTCGAGGCCTCCGCCCGCATCATTCTGAAACGACGACAGCACTACACAGCTCAAATCCTGACAACCACTTCGCACCCTCCGTGCCGCGCCCCGGCGTGGTTTCAATCCAAGCAGACAGACGACACGCTGAGAACCTTTCAATATGTCGACTCCGCCATGCGGAGATTCGTGGAGATCATGAAAGGGGATCCCGGGTTTCAGCAGACGCTTTTCCTGATTACCGGCGATCACGCTCGGCCGACCAGGATCCGCGGCTTGATCGATACCCTTCGGGTTCCGCTGATACTTTTCAGTCCGGCGCTGTCGGCTAAAGGATTGGTCGGCAAACGGAACGAGTGGTGGAGCCAGCTCGATATCCTGCCCACGGTTCTGGACCTGATCGACGGCCGGCACGTCTTTGCCGGGATCGGACAGAGTGTGCTGGGGCCGCGGCGTGATTGGCGTGCCTTTTCGATACGCGGCAGCGAAACTCTCTATTTTCGCGATTCGTACCTGTTGGTTCACTGTCCCCTGGAGGGTCGCTCGCGCCTCTACTTATTCCAAGCCGGGGACCCCAATCCGCGCGAGGCAGGACCGGAACACGTTCGGATCCAGGAGGATCTGACCTTCGCTAGCCTGGCCATACAGGAGACCGTGCGCCGGCTGGGCCGTTCCCGCAAAATCGTTCCGCTGGCGGTTGCCAGGTAGCTTTTGAATTTTGGAGGTGTGTCTTGCCCCTTCGCTGCTCCGGGCGTGACTGTCAGAGGCGCGTAACTTCCTGCAGTCGTCGTTGAAGAAACCGGCGTTCGCTTTCGTTTGTGACCAGCTCCAGTGCGCGTCGGTAGCTTTTGGCCGCCTCGGCATAGGCTCCCAGGCGTCGCAGCAGGTCCGCCCGGGCAGCGTGCAGAAGGTGATAATCCTTCAGCTCCCCTGTGGCCGCCAGATGGTCGATCACCGCCAGCCCTGCCTGCGGACCCTCCACCATCGCCAGCGCCACCGCCCGATTCAAGGAAACAACAGGCGAGGGCTGGACCTGCTCGAGAAGCCCGTACAGGCGAAGTATTTCGCGCCAATTCGTGTCTTCGGCCCGTCGGGCCCGGCAGTGCACCGCCGCGATCGCCGCCTGGAGTGCGTACGGTCCCGGCCCTTTGCTAAGGGCGTCCTCTACAAGGGGCAAAGCCTTTGCGATCTGCCGTCGATTCCAGAGCGTGCGGTCCTGCTCCTCGAGAACGACGAGATCGCCCGACTTATTGAGGCGTGCCTCGCGCCTTGCGTCGTGGAGCAGCATCAGCGCCAGCAGGCCGGTCGCTTCCGCAGGTGGTTGCGGCGCCATGAGCGAGTTGACCAGATGCCCCAATCTGATGGCCTCGGCGCACAGCTCCCTTCGTACCAGCGCTTCACCCCGGGTCGCTGCATAACCTTCGTTGAAGATCAGGTAGATGACGGTCATGACGGCCTCCAGGCGGGCCGGCGTGTCCGTCGTGTCAGGCACTTTGAAAGGAATCCCCGCGTCTCGGATCTTGCGTTTCGCGCGGACCAGGCGCTGGGCCATTGTCGGGGGAGGGACGAGAAACGCGCGGGCAATTTCGTCGGTCTGCAGGCCGCCGACTGTCCGTAGTGTCAGCGCGACCTGGGCATCAAGCCCGAGGGCAGGGTGACAACACGTGAAGATCAGTCGCAAAAGGTCATCAGGAAGCTCATCCCTGCCATAGTCAGGGATTTCGACCGGCGGGCCCAGCTCTGACGCGTACGAGTCGAGCTTTTCTCTAAACCGGGTGCGCCGGCGTATGCGGTCAATGGCTTTGTGCCGGGCAGTCTGGATAATCCAGGCGCGGGGGAAGGAGGGAATACCGGCCGTCTGCCATTGGTCAACCGCGGCGGCAAAGGCCTCCTGCGCCACCTCCTCAGCCAGGTCGAAGTCTCCAAAAAGCCGAATAAGCGTGGCGAGGATCCGGCCCCAGTCCGAGCGATAGACGGTTTCAACTGCGGCATTGACCTCAGAAACCATGTACTATCTTAAGTAATTCTCAAGCGGAGTGTCGATTTACAGACCTGCCGTTCGACCTGATCAGGAGGTCCGAAATGAAATACATGCTGTTGATCTACAGCGACGAACAGGCGTGGGACGACAAGGAGCGTGAGCATTGTTACCGGGAATCGGCCGAGTTAGCCCAGCGGCTCGACTCGAGTGGTCATTACGTGGCTGCTTCTCCGTTGTATCCTGTCTCAACAGCGACGAGCGTGCGTGTGCGCGGCGGCAAGGCGCTGGTCACGGACGGCCCGTTTGCCGAAACGCGTGAACAGCTCGGGGGATATTTCCTGATTGAGGCCGCGAATCTGGACCATGCGATCGGGATAGCGGCACAGATCCCAGCGGCTCGAGTTGGAACGGTGGAAATCCGGCCGGTCATGGAAGTACCTGGTCTGCCTGAACGTCAGGATCTGAACGTCGCCAGTCAAAAGCAGTAGGGCCGCTCGGACTGGGCGCCCCGGGCGCAGAAGCTCTCCCAAGGCCTGTGGGCGCCTTCCGTCTGGATGTTTGAGCGCTCTATTTCCGCACCACGTACCAGTTGTTCTGGATATCATGGGGCAGCTCGTGCTTTTCAACGGAGCGGAAGCCGGCCCGTTCGAGGTACTCGCGTGTTTTCTCCTCACCCCACATCGCCCCCAGCCCTTCGCCGCCTTGCGCCAGAGAAACGGTCATGCAATGCATGCAGGAAACGGTGTAGAGCATAGTGCCTAGCGGATGGCCGATGTTCTTATGTACAGAGCTCGATCCTTTGATGTCCTGCATCAGGTAAACACCCTTGCTCTTGAGCGTACGGTAGATCCCGCGCAGCAGGTTCAACGGCTTTGCCTGGTCATGGACTGCATCGAAGGTGGTGACAAGATCAAATGACTCCGGCTCCGCCTTCTGATCGAAGTCGCCCAGGTCGGTGACGGTGAACTCAATGTTGCGCAATCTCTTTGCCGCGGCCTCCCGGCGTGCCATGTCTACGCCCTGCTTGGACAGGTCCATGCCGAAGAATCGGCTCTTGGGGAACATTTCAGCCAGCCGGTTCATGATGCGCCCGCTGCCGCATCCGAGGTCGAGCACACGGATCCCTCGCTTCAACTGGTTGGCAAGGCCGGGGACGAGCGGCAGCACGTGCGATTCGAGCGAGCACAGGACCGATTGGCCGCTGTCTTCAAGCATCAGCTCCTGGAAGCGCGGGAATCTCTCGTACGGGACACCTCCGCCCTCTCGGAAACACTCCACTATGTCGTTCTCTACGCTGCCGAGGAGAGCGATGTACTGGGTAAATACTCCGATGTTATCGGGTCCGGCGGCGCGCGTGAGGAAACCGGCATGCTCGGGTGGCAAGGTGAAGCGCACGGTTTCCGGATCCACCTCCACCACGCCTGCCGTGACCATGGCGCCCAGCCATTCGCGCACGTAGCGCTCGTTCAGTCCGGCGCGGGCCGCTATTTCCCCAGACGTCATCGGCGGCTGATCACGCATGCTGTCGAAGAGCCCTGTACGGTGGCCGACTGAAGTCATCAGGCACAGGGCCCCGTCGTTTAAAACGCCCAGAAGGCGGCTGGCAAAAGCTTCGGCCTTCTGGCTATCGAGAGTCAAAGTTGTTTGTGACATGCCTGGTACCTCCCAAAACAAAATTCGGGACAGTCGGACTCGCTTCTCAGCTCTTTTGTGTGACGATCGCAGTTTCGGGGGAATTCGGAACCGGGATGAGCTTGCTTTGACCGAAGCCCGCGTCTGTGAACATCTCGCTGAGCTGGTTGAAGGTGTAGGCATCACCATCCGGCGTTTGAGCCAGCATGATCAGGCTGAAGGCGGCAGGAATCGGAGGGCTGATCCGGTCTTCATTCGGAACGAATTCAAGCGTGATCACCCGACCACCGGGTTTAAGCGAAGCATGAATCTTCCGAAGAAGTGAAACACAGGTAGGTGGGTCGAAATGGTGCAAAAAGTTCGTGAGAAGGATCGCATCATACGGGCCCCTGAAGTCGATGGCGAAGGCATCCCCGGGAAGTGTTTCGTAGCGTGCGCCGACGCCCGCTTTCCTCGCGTTTTCCCGGGCGATCTCAAGAACCGCAGGCCAGTCGAGTGCCACGATCTCCGCCAGAGGATTCTGCCGGGCAACCGCAATTCCGAAAAGACCGTGGCCGGCGGCGATATCCAGTACCCGCATCTTCCGGAGGCCCGCTCCGTTGATAAGCGACCCGATGAACTCCGCCATCGGTCCCATCATTGCCGTCATACTTGTGGCGAAGACCACCCAAACAGGGTCTTCAGGGTCGACAGTTCCCTTGCCTTCCAGCGCAGTTTCCCCGCGCCGCACGACATCGGCCAGTTTCCCAAAAGCCGATACCGAATCCGGCAGGTTTAGGAACCGGGCCATAGTGCCTGAATAAGTCGGGGAGTGCCGGTTGAGGAAGGCGGCACTTGTGGGGGTCAACTGGTACCCGCCTTCGTCTTTCAAAAGAAGACCGATGATGGTCAGGTAGTCGCAAAGGATACGAACGCCTCGTTCAGTTCCTTTACAGAAAGCCGCCAGCTGCGAAGGTGTCCGATTACCTTCAGCAATGCCGGAGAAAAGGTCCAGGTCGATTGCGGCGCTGAGGGCCGCCGTGCGTTGAAAAGCAGTCAACGTGTCCCAGAAAAGAGCCGGATCAGGTTGGCCGGTCCTGGCGGCTAGTGAGGTCAATTCCGGAGCAGTGGTGTAATTCATTCACTTCCTCCTTTGTGAAAGACAATGACGCAGCACGGAACGAATTGGTGTCAGAAACAAAAAGAGCGCGCTAAATTCCACGGCGCGTCAGGCCGGAGATCTGGATTTTCGGGACAATCATTTCTATCGTGTAGGCGATGGATGCGGACGGCTAATGAAAAAGAAAGAACATGAAACGACGGACGCGCTGACTCGCCGCCTGCGGATTATTCAGCGCCAAAGCGGGCACAAGGCGGCGTCGGACGATGTCCTGCTGGCTTGGGCCGGGCTTCGCGCCGTTCCACAAGCCCGGCGAATTCTGGACCTGGGGAGCGGCAAAGGCACGGTTGCACTGCTGCTGCTGGGCTCGTTACCCGACGCACGGGCAGTCGGCGTCGAGGCGTACCCTGGTCACCATGATCTGGCTGTCCGCAATGCCGCCCTCAATCGCCTGGGTGACCGCTACGATGCCCGACTCGGTGATCTTCGCGACCCCTCCGTCCTTGAGGGCGAGGCGCCTTTCGATCTGATCTGCGGGGCTCCACCCTATCACCCAGTCGGGAGCGGCGTCCTGCCCAGGGATCCGGGCCGGGCAGCGGGACGCTTTGAGTTGCGGGGCGGAGTTGAAGCTTATGCCCGGACGGCAGCCAGACACCTTGCGGCGCCTGAGGGCCGATTCGTCCTGCTGATGAATGGTGCGGGGCGTGCCCGCGCGGAGTCGGCGGTCGGAGCCGCGGGGTTGGCCGTTTGCCGCCTGGTCGCTGTGCGTCCGCGTCCCAGCCAGTTGCCGACCTATTGGCTCATTGAAGCGGCCGCGGAAGGGGGAGCGCCGGTCGAGGAGGAGCTGTGCATGCGGCAGGCCACCGGGATGCAGTGGTCGCCTGCCTACGCGGCCGTGCGCGCCGCCCTCGACTTGCCCGAGCAGTAGCCGTCCCTGACCAGTATCCTGTTTCGGCAACCGGTCGGTCGTGAACCGGCCTCTTGGGTAAACGCGGCAGGACGGACTCGTGTTAATCTCCTGCGTCAATCCTCTCGTAACTCTTCCGCTTCGGGTCCCACCTGAGAACCACACAGCCCTTGTGACTTGAGAGCGGCTCGTTCACGCTGATCATCTCCGGCGTCCAGCCGGAAGCGAAACGGGAGGAAAGTTTGGCGATCCACGGGTTCTCCGGGAAGTTTTGTACGAGAACGCAGCCGGGACGTTCCCTCTTGAGAATAGCCGCAAGGTCGTGGATCGTTCTCCCCCGTCTGACGTACTGAGGATCTTTGGCAAGCCACAGGTAACCCATGTTGGCGATCGCAAACGTCAGGACAAATCCCCAGCGCAGCCGCCGGTTGCCAACATGTCGCAGAAGCTGTGCGATCAAGTAGCAGCCAGGCATCGCCGCCAGGTATAGGTGACGGCTCGGAACGCGGATATCGTAGATCAGGAAGATGTAGGGACACAGGGCAAAGGCCAGCCAGACGCCCGTCACAATAAGCTCTTTCCGTTCGCTGACTGAAGCGGATCGGCGGACGGCCGGAATACCGAGCACCAACGCGAGGTATATCCAGGGGAAGGCCAGTTTGTGAAGACTGTAAGTCAGAACCACGACCGCCTTCGGCTTGAGGGAGTAGAAATGGCTCTGGATGAGGAAATTGGTATCCATCAAAATCACGAACCAGGTCAGGTATGCCGCCGTCATCAGAGCCAATCCATACCAGAACCAGCGGGGCGGATTCCTCCGTGTGCCGGCTTGACTGCACAAGAGGAGCGGCAGCAGCAGGACAACCACCGGGGCCGACTCCTTTGAAATCAGAGCCGCACAGTAAAGGGCCAGACAGCCGAGATACCGTGAACTGTGAGCAGCCCACAAAACTGCGAGGACAAAGAACCCCACCAGCAGCTCGTTGACGGCAGACAACCAGGCAACCGCCTCGGCTGGATTCTGAATCACGACAAACAGCAGGCTCGCCAGGGACGCGGCCGAGCAATCGACGCTGCGACCAAGGAGGACAGATCTGAGCGCAAGCGCGTTCAGGACGTGAAGCAGGATCGAGAAGACGTAGAAGCCGGAGGCCTGATAACCGAAGAGCTGTTGCACGCCGGCAAACCAGAGGTCTGCGGTTACCCGAAATGCCGACGGAGCGGAGTAGAGATGGGCAGGCAAAAAGGCCGGGTCCAGACTCTGATCGAGAAAAACGAGGTCATCCGAGATGAACCCGTTATTGAGGACCCAGGCATAGGCGCCAAAGCCGAGCAGCAAGGCCAGGACCGAAAACCAAAGCAACGGGACAGATGGCGGTTTCACTGGAAATGCTAGAGTATCAGACAATGTTACCCAGGAGACGGGAATTGCTTATGAGACTGTTCCTGTATTCGATTGGCCTGCTATTGATTCTGGAGACTGCTGCTGCCCAGACAATGTCCGTTGAGGAGTACACGCCCAAGTCGACACTGGTCGTGCCCGAACACCTCGTCACCCGCGCGAGGTACCCGTTCGTCGACGTGCACAGTCACCAGAACCCGTCGATGTCACCCGATTCTGTCGATCGGCTGGTGCGTGAGATGGATGCGCTCAACATGGCCGTGATGGTGAACCTGAGCGGCGGCTACGGAGAGAGGCTCAAGACTGGTATCGCCAACCTGAAGGGGCGTTATCGGGACCGGTTCGTCGTGTTTGCGAACCTCAATTATTCCGGCATTGACGATCCGGATTATGGGAAGCGGGCTGTCGCCCAACTCGAAGAAGATGTCGAAAACGGTGCTCAGGGTTTGAAGATCTTCAAGAATTTGGGGATGACTCTCAAGGACGGCAGCGGCAAACGGATTGCCGTCGACGATCCGCGTCTTGACCCGGTCTGGGATGCATGCGCCCGGCTGGGGATTCCGGTCTTGATACATACGGGGGAGCCCTGGTCGTTCTTTCAGCCCCAGGACCGGTTCAACGAGCGATGGCTCGAGCTGAAACTGCATCCCAATCGAGCTCGGCCTCCCGACCGGTACCCGACCTGGGAAGCGCTCATAGCCGAGCAGCATCGTCTATTTGAACGCCATCCAAAGACCACCTTCATAGACGCCCATCTGGGCTGGCTGGGCAATGACCTGGCGCGGCTCGGCAAGCTTTTGGACAGATGTCCGAATGTGCAGACGGAGATCGCCGCCGTCCTTTACGAGCTCGGACGCCAGCCGCGATTTGCGCGGGCGTGGCTGATTCGTTACCAGGATCGGGTCATGTTCGGCAAGGATGCCTGGGCGCCTTCCGAATACCCGACGTATTTCCGGGTCCTGGAGACGGCGGACGAGTATTTCGACTACTACCGAAAATACCACGCTTTCTGGCAGATGTACGGCTTGGATCTACCTGACGAGGTGCTGCAAAAGTTGTATTACAAGAATGCCCTGCGGGTCATCCCGCGGATTAGCAAGGCAGCTTTTGAACGCGGCCGCCGCTAATTCTAATTAGCGGCCTGGACTTTGGCGAAAATAAACAGATGTGTGAACATTTTTTACGCCGAAGGCGTTAGG
>JBHGBF010000185.1:0-11575 GCA_041946865.1 Acidobacteriota bacterium
AGCACCGGCCTCTCTCCTCGTTGCTGCCACACTCCGAACAAAAAACTGAGGGGTTACACAAACACCCGCATTGTCTTTGACAGCCTCCGTCCCCGGCCGGTATAATCGTCTTTTTCTAAAAACCGGGTAGAAGTCTGTGTAGGCATTGGGCAGCAAGGAGGCGGTCATCTTGTACGCGATCATTAAGAGTGGCGGGAAGCAATACCGAGTGACTGAAGGCGCAACCGTGGAGGTCGAGCGTCTGCCAGGGGAAGTCGGCCAGGAGGTGGAGTTCCGGGATGTCCTCTTCGTGAGCGACGATGAGACTGTCGCGGCAGGAAACCCGTCCCTGAACGGCGCTCGGGTGGTCGGCACTATCGTGGCCCAGAAGAGGGGCGACAAGGTGCTCGTCTTTAAGTTCAAGAGAACGAAGATGTACCGCAAACTCCAAGGCCATCGGCAGAATCTGAGCGAGGTGGCGATTGCCCGGATCGAGCTTCCGCAAAAGGATAAAGAGTAAGCTATGGCACACAAAAAAGGAC
This sequence comes from Acidobacteriota bacterium, assembly GCA_041946865.1. GTDB lineage: Bacteria > Acidobacteriota > UBA6911 > RPQK01 > RPQK01 > RPQK01. Next base: position 522 of record JBHGBF010000185.1, read on the forward strand.
TTGGCAGTTCAAGAAACGGCCGTGACAGTCACGCCCAGCGCCTCGGCGTCAAGCGCTTTTCCGGCCAACTGGTCAGCGGGGGATCCATTCTTGTCCGCCAGCGCGGCACTCCCGTTAAGCCGGGACGCAACGTGGGACGGGGGAGCGACGATACGCTGTTTGCAAAGGTGACCGGGGTCGTGGCGTTTCAGGACCGCGGCCGCAAAGGCCGCTTCGTCCATGTCATCCCCCAAAGCGAGTGACACAGTGACAGGGTGACAAGGTGAGAGGGTGACGGGAGCAGGGCCGAGAACCTATCGCGATAGTTCCTGGGAATCCGTTCGTGACGCGGGTGTGACCGACTCGCCCTCGTCACCTTGTCACCCTGTCACCCTGTCACCTTGTCACACGCGGTCACGCTCTTCATGTTCGTCGATCATGCCAAGATATTCATCAAAGCCGGCTCAGGGGGGAACGGATGCCTGGCTTTCCGGCGGGAGAAATACGTGCCGAAGGGCGGCCCGAGCGGCGGCAACGGCGGACACGGCGGCAGTGTTTACCTGCGCAGCAATCCTCATCTGAATACTCTTCTCGGGTTTAAGTATCAGCAGCATTTTGAAGCCCAACGAGGTCGACACGGCGAAGGCAGCAATCGCCACGGCCGCGATGGCGAAGACCGCTACATAGACGTTCCCGTGGGCACGCAGGTCTATGATGAAGCGACAGGGGAACTGCTGTTCGACCTGGATCGGCCGGGCATGACCGTCCTGGCTGCCCAGGGAGGGCGTGGAGGCCGGGGCAACGCTTGCTTTGCCACGTCCACTAACCAGGCCCCCCGGCGGGTCGAACCGGGTCAGCGCGGGGAGGAGAAGGTTCTTGTCCTGGAGCTCAAGGTGCTGGCTGATGTCGGCCTGGTGGGCTACCCGAACGCCGGGAAATCGACGTTGATCTCGGTGATCTCCGCGGCCAGGCCGAAGATCGCCGGTTACCCTTTTACCACCCTGACGCCGAACCTGGGAGTGGTCCAGTATGACGAATACTCCTCGTTCGTGGTCGCGGATATTCCCGGGCTGATCGAAGGCGCGCACGCGGGGAGCGGGCTTGGAGACCAGTTCCTCAGGCACGTGGAGCGAACGAAGATACTGGTTCAGCTCATCGATGTCAGCCATCTGGGTGATCCTGATCCGGTTCATGCTTACGAAACCATCTGTCACGAGCTGGAGTTGTACAGCCCGGAATTGATGAAAAAAAGACAGATTGTGGTCGCGTCGAAAATCGACGCGGTGGACCCGGACAGGCGAGCCAGGCTGGCGGCCTTCTGCCAGGCGGGCGGACTTCTCTTCCACGAAATCTCCGCCGCCACCGGCCGGGGGATCCGTGAGCTGAAGGATCGGCTTGTCCAGCAGCTCAAGGAGATTCAGCCGTGAAGATCGGTATCCTGGGAGGCAGTTTCGACCCGATCCATAGCGCCCACGTTTACATCGGCTTGCGGCTGAGCGAGATTCTGCGGCTTGATCAGGTTTGGTTCGTGGTTGCCAACATTCCTCCGCACAAGGACAAAAGGACGGTCACCGGCGCCTTCCACCGCTATGCCATGACGGTTCTGGCCTTACAGGAGCACCGGGGGCTGCTGGCCTCGACCTGGGAGCTGGAGCGAGAAGGCCCCTCTTTCACGATCGAGACTCTCGAGTCGATGAAGAGCAACTGGCCGGGCGACCGGTTTTGCTTTATCGCGGGAAGCGACTCGCTGCGTGATCTCCACTCCTGGAAGGATTATGGTAAACTCCTGCTTGATAACTGCTGCGTTTTTGTGCAACGTCCGGGGTCCGAGGTGAATGTTGCCGAGTTACCTCTGGCCCAGCCGCTAAAGGAAGTGATACGACCGATTTGTTCAGAGACTCACCACGAGATACAGGCCGGCCGGTCTTTTCTGATCAACTTGGACCCTCCCCCCGTCAGTTCAACCGCGATCCGCGAGGCGTTTGCCTCTGGTCGAGCTTTGTCGCTGGACTGCTTATCCCCCGCAGTCCTGGAATACATAACCAAACACCGACTCTATGAAGACAACCCAGGCAGTTCTTAAGAAGGTCTGCGAGACAATTGACAGTAAGAAGGGCGAAGAAATCCTGGTTCTGGATGTCTCGAAGGTCTCGTCTTTCACCGATTTCTTTGTAATCTGCCACGGCTACAACGAGAGACAGAATCAGGCGATCTGCGATGGAATCATGGAGCGTCTCAAGAAAGAGGAGCGGATCAGTCCCAGCCACGTCGAGGGCTACCAGCAGGCGGAGTGGATTCTGATGGATTATCTCGATTTCGTGATTCACATCTTCTCAATCCAGGCCAGACAGTTTTATAAACTCGAGAAGCTCTGGAGCGATGCTTCCGCCCTGCAGCCGAAAGCGCTGGGGGCCTGAGGAAGAACAACAGAATGGGGGCCATGGGGGCCAGGTCCGTAGGACCGACACGTTTGGCACGTTTGTAGAAACGACTGACGCCGACGAACCAGGTCCGCGGGACTGCCACGTGGCCTCTGAAGGCGTGAAACCCGCTCTGGATTTGGGTCAGCGCGGGACGGCAAGAGCGTCGCTTGCCTCGTTCGTTGGCCCAAAGCCGTGGCTGAAGCCTCGCCGGATCAGAGCGGCCAGCGCCCGGCCCTTGCACTTGCGGCGGTTTTAATTAACCTATAATATAGTTCGTTTCGTGCACTTCAGGTTTGTATGGATAGGCAGGACGCGAGATCGCCTCTTGTCTGAGCTTGAACACGGTTATCTGAAGCGCTTGAATCACCTGGTCCCGAGCGAGTTAACCTGGGTGCCCGAACTGAAGAAGGAGAATCATGGCCAGGTTAGCGCTTTGCTGGAGCGCGAGGCCCGGAGCCTTGAGCGGAGGATCAAGGAAACCTATCTGGTTGTCTTGGATGAAACCGGTCGTCAGTTCTCCAGCGAGGAGCTGTCTAGCGCGCTTGAAAAGCTGATGAACCGGGGCGTGCCGGAGGTCACCTTCATGGTCGGCGGATATCGGGGGATACCCGACCAGATTAAGCAGGTGGCGGATCTCAAATGGTCACTGGGTAGGCTGACGTTACCGCATGAGCTTGCCCGAGTCGTGGTTCTCGAGCAGGTCTATCGATCCATGAGCATACTCAGAAGCCTGCCTTATCACAAATAGCAGACGGAGGTTCTTCACTAGATGCAAGCCAAAGAGATTGATCGGTTCAGACAGATTTTGCAGGGGAAAAAGGCCGAACTTATCGCCCTCATCCAGAAGACCGAGAACTATGGTCGCGAAGCCGATAACGAAAGCGAGACCATGGACATCGCCGATAAGGCAACAAGCTCCTATACGAAAGAGTTCATGTTCAGCAAAAGCAACAACGACCGGCAATTGATGCAGATGATTACCGAAGCTTTGGCCAGGATCGAAGAGGGGGCCTTTGGCGAATGCCTCAACTGCGGCGAAGACGTCGAGATTCGCCGGCTCGAGGCGGTCCCCTGGGCCCGGCTCTGCAAGAATTGTCAGGAGCTCGCTGAGGAAGGCCGGATCTAGCCTTTGCCCTTGAAAATTCCTTCGCAGATTTTCACGCAGCCGCGTTATAGATAGTATGAGGATCTATAACGCGGCTCGTTGCTTGGTCGCCACTCTCCTGTTTCCCCAGGCCTGTGTGGTCTGCGGTGCCTGGGTCATCAACCCGCAGTTGAGTCCTCTGTGCCAAGGCTGTCTGGAAAAGCTCGAGAGGCACGACTGTCCGACATGTTACTACTGCGGTCTCGGCCTGCCAGGTGCGCTGGCAGATGCGTATGCCGTTTGCGCGGTGTGCCGGTCCGAACCGCGCTCCTTTGACTGGGCGCGCTCGACCGGTCCTTACGAGGGACAGCTGAGGGAGGTGATCAGGAAATACAAGTTCGACGGCTTTCAACGGCTGGCCTATCCGCTTGCCGAACGCATGCTTGCCGCTTACTCGTCCCACCGGGACCAGTTCGAAGCTTCGTGCATCGTTCCGGTTCCGCTCCACCCCAAGCGCAGAAGGGAACGCGGTTTTGATCAGACCTTGGCCTTGTCCAGCCTTCTCGCCTCGCGGTTGAAGCTTCCCGTCGTCCCGGTGGTCCGCCGGGTTCGGCACACGCTGCCGCAGTTCGGCCTGGACCGAAAGGAGAGGAAAATGAACGTGGCCAAGGCCTTCCAGATCTCAGGCGCCGAACGAATTGCGAGCGCGCGAGTCCTGCTGGTCGACGATGTCATGACGACCGGGGCTACGGTCGATGAGATCTGCAGACTGCTGCGGGAGACCACTCAGGTACGCGAGATCATGGTCCTGACGGCCGCTCGTGTCCAGCTGTTTCGCGATTGGTTCTAGTGTCGTGGTGCGCAAACCCGTGGATTTGCGCACCACGACACTAGGTTTCCCCGATGCGCGGGCGGCCTGCTTTCCGAAGTGAGCTCAGGGGAACCGGCGCCGGATCAGTCGGTTGCGAGGGCAGCTGCTTTTCCTGACAATCGGACAGCGCCAGCAGGGACTTCATCACCACCGCAAGCGCATTGAAGATCTCTTTGTTGTCGCGCTGAAGCAGTGTATTGCAAAGGCGCAGGAGATCGAGTTGCTGCGGCGAATAGGTCTCGGCCTGCGACTTCGGCTTCCGGCCGCGGCCGGCAAAAAGCTGATTCATGATGCACCGGCCCGTAGGGGTAACCGGGCATCGCTCTCCCTGCACCTCGCCGGTTGGCTCCCGGTCCAGAAGAGCGGTAAGAGGCACGCCCAAAGCCTGGGATATCTTCCGGAGCGTCTTGATTGAGGGCGTGATCCGGTCGTTTTCCAGACGCGACAGGTAGGACACGGCCAAACCCGAAATATTTGAGATTTCTCGCTGGCTGAGTTTGGACTGCAGCCGCAGTTTCAGAATTTTCTTCCCTACATTCATGAAGTTACGTGCCTCTCAACGGTGAATTTGACAGCGTTTACACGATAATCAAGCGTATTCTAGAACACAAATTGCCTTTAATGTAAAGAAAAAAGTGCGAACACCGCAGAAACTCGGGACTTGAACCGAGTTGTTTGTGATGGTAATAGCCGATGGGGACGCCGGCCGGTGCCACCCCGTCCGCAAATTCCAGCGATAGGCGGCGCGGTTTGCACTACAATAGAGCCTTTCTTGAGGCGGGATGACTTTGAGAACGCGATTGCCGGCACTTTTGGTCCTCTTGCTGTTGTCAACGGGTCCGGCAAGGGCCCAACATGCGCTGCCCGTGGCGGACCCTTCCGCAGTCGGAATGTCGGTGGAAAGGCTGGGAAAGGTCGACTCGGTCATCAGAGAAGCGATCGAACGCGGAGAGACCCCGGGAGCCGTCGTCCTGATCGCTCACCGCGGCAGCGTCGTTTACCGCAAGGCCTTTGGGCATCGGGCGCTGGTCCCTGCCCCGGAGCCGATGACGGAAGATACCATCTTTGACGCCGCCTCGCTCACCAAGGTCCTCGCCACTGCCACCTCGATCATGATTCTCGTCGAGGACGGCAAGCTCTCCTTCACCGATACTGTCACCGGCTACATCCCCGAGTTTGCTCAAAACGATAAGGGAAAAGTCACGGTCCTGAATCTCCTGACGCATTACTCGGGGTTGCGCCCCGACCTGGACCTCGACGAGTCCTGGGTCGGATATGACACGGCGATCTCGCTGGCCTGCCAGGAGAAGCTCGTGGCGCTGCCCGGGGAGAAGTTCATTTACAGCGACATAAACTACTTCCTTCTGGCTGATATTGTTCAAAGGGTGAGCGGCCAGACGTTCAGCGATTTCACTCGCGAACGGATCTTCGGTCCCCTGGGAATGAAAGACACCGGGTTTCGGCCCGACCTCAGCCTGATTGGTCGCATTGCCCCTACCGAACCACGTGATCGCCTCATGCTGCGGGGCACTGTGCACGATCCCACTTCCTTTCGCATGGGAGGAGTGGCGGGGCATGCCGGGCTGTTTACAACCGCGGATGACGTGGCCATCTTTGCCCAGATGCTGCTCGGCCAGGGGGCTCATGGCGGGGTACGCATCCTGTCTCCACTGGGCGTTCTCACCATGACCACACCTCAGTCTCCGGTAGGGATGACGGCTTTACGCGGAGTCGGCTTCGATATCCGCAGTCCCTTCAGCAGCAACCGGGGCGATCTTTTTCCGATCGGGTCTTTTGGGCATACTGGATTCACGGGTACCTCGTTGTGGATTGACCCATGGACCGAAACATTCGTGATCGTTTTCACGAGCCGACTGCATCCCGAAGGTAAGGGGAACGCTAGCCCCGTCAGGAAGAGAGTCGCATCCGTGGTGGCTGCTTCTATCCTCGAGATTCCCTCGGTTCGAGACTTCTATCGCCATTAATGTCTCAACATTGCCCGGTCTGCAAAACCAGGTTATGGACTGATCCCATTTTCACGCCGTCTCGGCTGGTCTGTCCGCGCTGCGGGGCGGTTTTCAAGCCTACTGTTCCCTGGGCGGCCTTCCGGATTCTGGTGCTGATCGTCCTGGTCCTCAGCGTTACCCTGATCTTCTTCCTGGCGCGCCATAAGCCCTGGCTGGTGGCCTTTCTGGCTGTCCTGCTGCTGTTTCTCTGGTTTCTGCCTCGACTGGTCAATCTCCAGCATATTTCCACTGAGCTTGGGCTTTCGGAAGGAGTGATCGACCCCGATCGCATGCGCCTGAAATTCAACGACAAGCTCGCCGAGAAGCGCGAACAGGCGCAGGAAGAAAAGGCCTTCCGGACCCTGCTGTACCTGACGCTGCTCGTTATTGTCCTGGCCTTGGCTCTGGTTTGGGTCTTCCGCGGATTCGCCTGATTTATACTGATAGAACATGGCTCGAAGAAAAGACCTGTACGAAGAGCTGCTCAGGGAGGTGGATGCGGTCCTGGATGGCGAGCCGGATCCCATCGTCTGGATGGCCAGCCTCTCCTGCCTGATCAAGCAGAAGCTCGGTTTCTTCTGGGTCGGCTTCTATCGCATGGTGGATGAGCGACTTTGCATCGGGCCGTATCAGGGCACGCTCGGCTGCCTTCGGATCGGTCTGAACAAGGGTGTATGCGGGACCGCAGCCGTCAAGCGGCAGACGCTGCTGGTCCCTGACGTTCATCAGTTTCCTGGACATATCGCCTGTGACGCCAACTCCGAGTCCGAAATCGTGGTGCCGGTTTTTGACCGCCAGGAGCGGCTGCGCGCCGTGCTGGATATCGACTCTGACAAGCTGAACGACTTCAGCGCGGTCGACCAGCATTACCTGGAGCGGCTGGTCGCCCGGATGAAGGATGTCGAGTGGACAAAAAGGAGCTGACTTCCTGCATTCGAGAGGAGGGCCTGAAGCTCGGCTTCAGTGCCGTTGGCGTCGCCGCTGCCGAACCACTGGCCGGCGATCTCTTTCGAGAGTGGCTCCGGCGCGGCTATCACGCCGAAATGGCCTACATGGCCAGGGACCCGGAACGACGGCTCGATCCCGCTCAAGTTCTCCCGGGCGCCCGATCCGTGATCTGCACGGCGCTGCTCTATCGATATCCGGAACCGGCGGAGAAGCAGGACCCGGCCGCCGCGCAGGGGCGGATCTCGTGCTACGCCCAAGGAATCGACTATCACTTCGTCCTGCAGAAAAAGCTCGAGACTTTCGCCGGCGTAATCGGCCGCCTCAGTCCCAACTCGCGAGCTCGAATTTACGTCGACACCGGGGTCGTTCTCGAGAAGTCGTGGGCCCAGAAAGCGGGGATCGGCTGGCAGGGGAAGAACACGAACATCCTGAATCGCCGGCTCGGCTCCTGGTTCTTCCTCGGAGAGATTCTGACGGACCTCGAGCTGGAGTACGACGAGCCCGTACCTGATTACTGCGGTTCTTGCACCAGATGCATCGAGGCGTGTCCGACCGGCGCGCTCGAACCGTATGTGCTCGACAGTCGCCGGTGCATTTCCTACCTGACCATTGAGAACCGGGGGGATATCCCCGAAGAGCTTCGGGAAGGCACCGGAGACTGGATCTTCGGGTGCGACATCTGCCAGGAGGTCTGTCCCTGGAACCGCAAATCTCCTTCTTCGTTGATCGCCGAATTCCAGGCGGACCCGAGATCGTCCCAGACAAACCTGGCGGTCCTGACTGATCTGACTCCCGAAGATTTCGCAGAGCGGTACCGCCGCAGCGCCATCAGGAGAGCCAGGTGGCGCGGGCTTTTGCGTAACGTCGCCATTGCGCTCGGTAATGCACGAGATCCGGAGGCCGTGCCTGCCCTCGGAGGCCTTCTTGGCCATGGCGACGCCCTGGTGCGCCGGCATGCCGCCTGGGCGCTCGCGCAAATCGGCAGTGAGGAGGCGTTCTCGCTGTTGGAAAAAAGAAGAGCGGTCGAGACCGACCGGGAGACCGGCGAGGCGCTTGAGAAGCTGCTGTCGGGGCGCCGGAAATAGACTGGCCTCTCAGAACTTGAGCAACGCGCCCACCCCGCCCAGGTGATCCAGAAACGAAGGTTCTGAAAGCACTTCGATCTTAACCCCTTGATGTCGGGCCAGCTTCTCCATCTGGTTTCGCAAATCGACGTCGGCGGTCGCCGTTCGGCAGTAAATGCACTCGGTTGTCACGCTGCTGAAGAGCGAAGCGCACTTCGGGCACTTCCTGCCCCGTTCTGCAAACTGTCCGCTGAGGATCAACGTCTGCACCTTGGCCTGCTGCAAGTGAAACAATGTGTTCTCGACCCCGGCGCATGACAGATAATCCTGCGAGAGGCGATCGTAAAGCTGCTCGAGAGCCTGTCGGGCCGGCGTTTGCTGGAGTCGGTGGACTTCCGCCAGTACACGCTCGATCAGCAGGTCGTCAGGAGTGGCGGCCGGGACATTCTGAGTGAGCAGGACCTGCTTATCAATCTCCGGAGGGAGGAGCTTGCGAAGCTCGGCTATGTTGGCCTGCGTGCCGAGCAGAACCAGTCCCTGAGTTTTCTCCGCCCGCATCAAGCTCTCGATCGCTTCGGCTACGTCCCGCAGGAAGTGCTGAACGACGTCCCGTTCCCGGCGCTCGTATCGAACCCGGGACGAGCTTCCGGCCTGATTTCGGGGCGGAACCGAAGGGTTCACGAGCTGGCGCTTCCGTGTGATGTCGGTCAAATAAACACTCAGGATGCGCGCCGTCTGCTGATCAAAGACAGTCACGCAGAAGTGGAGATTCCGCTGAAAAAGCTCGATCAGAACATCCAGGTTCGGCGCCCGGGAGGCGGCGATCTTGTTGCGGACGGGGACCGGTAACTGAAGAGCCTTGAAATAGCCTCGCGCGGTGCTCGAGAACAGGGCTATGCCGCGGGTGCCCTTTTCCAGGCTGTAAGCCAGGAACTGTTCGATCCGAGCAATGTTCTCGCGCAGTTCCCGAACGCCGCCCTCGCCTTTTGCCGCCGCAATCACCGGGACCAGCTCCCCTACCTTTTGCTTCAGGTAGATCGGATGGACCCGGTGTCCCTCGGTGTTGACTGAGGTGTCGAGGTACAGGCTGACGAACAGGCGGTCCGATTCCTCCACATTCAGTAACTCTTCCAGCAGGGTCGCGATCTCGTCCTGCAGGGTCATAGCGGTCAATCCATCACGTGCATTGGCCCCCCAATCTTAGCATCTCAAACGCCCGAAAGTCCGCTCGTATCAGGCGTCTAGGAGCGGGCGCTCCGAGTAGCCTTTCTTAACGCTATGCTAAAATGGGCCTGTGAAAGACATTCTTGGGCTGATCCTGGGTGGGGGCAAGGGAACTCGCCTTTTCCCACTGACGTTGGTCCGTTCCAAACCCGCCGTTCCCCTCGGAGGCAAGTACCGGCTGATCGACATTCCGATCAGCAACTGCATCAACTCAGGTATCAACAAGATCTTTGTCCTCACACAATACAATTCGGCGTCGCTGCACAGGCACATCACCCAAACCTACAAATTCGGGTTTTTTTCGCAGGGATTTGTCGATATTCTGGCAGCCGAGCAGACACCCGAGAGTATCCACTGGTTTCAGGGAACGGCCGATGCTGTTCGGCAGACACTGAGGCACATCCTCACTTACAACGTGAAGTACATCCTGATCCTGTCCGGGGATCAGCTCTACCGCATGGACTATGGCAAGCTGGTGGAGCAGCACCTGGCCCGGAAGGCCGACATCTCGGTGTGCGTAATCCCCGTGGAGGAAACCAAAGCCTCCGCCTTCGGTATCCTGAAGATGGAAAAGAACGGTCGGATGACCGAGTTCAATGAAAAGCCCAAGGACAAGAAGGCCATCGACCGTCTGAAGGTCGACGTCCAGACGTGGAAGGAATCAGGGGTGAGCAGCGAGAAGCCGTTACTGGCTTCCATGGGCATTTACCTGTTCCATACCGACATTCTCGTGGAGGTCCTTAAAGACGAGACGAAACTCGATTTTGGACGGGATATCATCCCGGCCGCCCTGGCCAACTACAATGTGTACGGCTACATTTTCAACGGCTACTGGGAAGATATAGGAACCATCGGCGCGTTTTACCGGGCGAACCTCGACCTGACCGCGGAGTGTCCCCAGTTCAACTTCTATGACCCCCAGGCGCCGATTTACACGCACCCGCGTTTTCTGCCGGCCAGTCGCATGGAGAACTGCCAGATCGAGACCAGCATCATTTCCGAGGGTTGCTCAATCAGGGACGCGAAAATCGTCAACTCCGTCATCGGCATCCGCACCTTTGTCGACCGGCAAGCCGAAATCTCTAACAGCCTCGTGATGGGCGCGGACTTCTACGATACCAATTCCCTGTCCATCCCGGTCGGAATTGGGAGCAACAGCACAATCAGGGACGCAATCGTCGACAAGAACGCGCGGATCGGACGCAATGTCCGAATAGAGAACAGCCGCAAGCTTAGAGATTTCGACGGCGGGAACTACTATATCCGCGAAGGTCTCGTCATCATTCCCAAAAACGCTGTCATCGAAGACGGGACCGTGATTTGAACTGACATGCCGGCAGACTGACAGACGGCCGGATGTGACGGCTGCGCTGTCACTCTGGACTTTGGCGAAAACAAACAGATGTGTGAACATCTTTTACGCCGAAGGCGTTAGGCAAGACAGCCCAGGGTTGG
>JBHGBF010000186.1:0-19702 GCA_041946865.1 Acidobacteriota bacterium
TGCCTAACGCCTTCGGCGTAAAAAACGTTCACACATCTGTCTATTTTCGCCAAAGTCCAGAGGCCTTTCAGGCCTAAGGGTTTTACGACCCCCTGGTGCTAAAATAGCTTCGAACCATCGTTCGGGGGAAAAATGAGCCGGATTGATTCGAAGCGCAGGATCTACTGGATTTCCGGTTTCCTCGGCTTCTTCGTGCTCATTTACCTCACCAGCATCGTCTTTCTGAATCCATCCTCGGTCGGCAACAGGCTGTTTGTCTGGAACCTGAACTTGTGGGCCGTCGTGTGGGCCCTGAATTTCGTCGTCATCCTCATCCTGCTGTTCATCCTGGCTCGGGATCTCATCAAGCTTTTTTTTGAATACCAGAGCAGCCGGCCTGGAAGCCGGATAAAGACCAAGTTGGTCCTGACGCTCGTCATCTTTTCGCTCTTCCCTGCCCTGGTCATGTTGTTTCTGGCCTTTGGTCTTATAAACCGGAACCTGCGCCAGTGGTTCAGCTCCCCGGCCGACCAACTGCTCGCCTCGTCGAGGTCCATTGCCGAACAGTACTACGAACAAGGGCGGCAAAACGCCCTCTCGGCTGCAGCCACACTGGCACATGAGACCCACATGGGCAACCCGTCGGCGGAGGTCGAACGCCAGGCTCAAGAACGCGGTTTCTCAGGCCTGCTCCTCTACGATCAGACGGGCCGGCTGAAGCACCGGTCCCGCGAATGGCGCAACCCGCTGCCCGGTGGACCGACAAGGGCGGCGGTCCTGGCCGGTCAGCCGTACTATGAGCTCTCCAGGAACCGGGAACCGGAAGTCCGCGCGCCTGGCGCGACGAAAACCGATCGGGGGGTGGTCGGCGTTCCGATAGGAGAGAAGTCAAACGCGAGCGGGGCCCTGTTCCTTTTCTTTGTCACCCCCCGGAGCGTCGCCTTTCATCAGCTGCAGATCGAAGAGGCGGTCAGGAAGTACGAGGCCGCCAAGAGCGGGATTGACAATTTCCAGATCAATTACTTTGCGATACTCGCCTTCACCAGCCTGTCGATGGTCTTCGGCTTTTTCTGGCTGGGGAGCTACATTGCCCGAAGGCTGACCGGGCCGCTCGAGGCGCTTGCGGCAGGGTCCCGAGAGCTGGCCGCCGGAAACTTCGATTATCGCGTGGATGTGAAGGCCGTCGATGAGCTGGAGATCCTGGTCAACTCCTTTAACCGCATGGCGGAACAGATCAAGGAAAGCCGGCTTGATCTGGAGAAAGCCAACCTCGAGCTGTTGAGCACCAACGCCAGGCTCGAAGAGCGCCGCGCCTACATTGAGACGATTCTGCAGAACATCGCGACCGGCGTAGTCAGCTGCGATCAGTCGGACCTGATCCGCACCGTGAATGAGGCCGGCCTGAAGATTCTCCGCACTACCCGTGAGAGGGTGCTTAATCGTTCCCTCAAGGACGTGCTCGATCCCCAGTTGTACGACGAGTTCCAGCGGATGAAGAAACGGGCCCGCATTTACGGCACGTATCGCGGTGAAGTGACCATCAGCCGAAACGAGCGGGAGCTGCACGTGGCCGTTACCGTGACCTCCAATCCGCTGCCCGGCAGCGGGCAAGAGGAGTTCCTGATCGTGCTGGACGACCTGACCGAGCTCATCAAGGCGGAGAAATTCGCCGCGTGGCAGGAGGTGGCGCGTCGTCTGGCTCATGAGATCAAGAACCCCCTTACGCCGATCCAGCTTTCGGCAGAACGGCTCAAGAAGCGGTTTGAGAGAATCCCGGAATCGCGCCGAAGCGCTCGAGAAGTACGCGAGTTCGCTGAGGTCTTGTCCGAATCGACCCGGATCATCGTCCAGGAATCCGAAATGCTGAAGTCACTGGTCCAGGAGTTCTCCCGCTTTGCCCGGCTTCCTGTCTCGAAACCTTCGGACGTTCCTCTTCATGAGCTCATCGAGCGGACCCTCCTGCTCTACGATGGTGGCCTGACGTCGGTTCGTGTCTGTCGGAACTTCGACCCCCGGATTGGGAACGTCAAGCTCGATCCCGAGCAGATGCAGCGGGTTTTTGTCAACCTGATCGACAACTCGCTCGACGCGCTCGCCGAGTCAACCGGGGAAAGAGTGCTGACGATAGGGACGCGACTCAATGAGGCGAGCCGGACTATCACGGTGGAAATAGTCGATAACGGCGTTGGAATACAGGCGGCGGACTACGAGCACCTCTTCCTGCCCTACTTTTCAACCAAAAAGAAAGGGACCGGGCTGGGGCTGGCAATCGTCCGCCAGATCGTTTCCGAACATAACGGCATCATCCGGGCAGAACCCAACGTTCCACAGGGAACAAGAATGATCCTGGAGCTGCCGGTCATGCAGTGAGGCGATTTTGAGCGCAGTGCAGCAGACTCCCACATCGAATCGGCTCCTGGTCGTGGATGACGAGGAGAATGTCAGAGCTTCCCTGAAGGCCGTCCTCGAGGACGAAGGCTATTCGGTGGAGACGGTTGGCTCGGGCGCCGACTGTCTTCACCTGCTCGAAAGACGGAACTTCGACCTGATATTCCTGGACATCTGGTTGCCCGGCAACGACGGAATCGAGGTCCTGAAGGAAATCCGGGCGCGGCGGCCCCTGCAGTACGTCATCATGATCTCGGGTCACGGCACGATCGAGACCGCGGTGCAGGCCACCAAGCTCGGGGCCTTCGACTTCATCGAGAAGCCCCTCTCCCTCGAAAAAGTGCTGCTGGTCCTGACCCACGCGCTGAAGCAGAAGAGACTGGAGGAAGAAAACCGAAGCCTGAAGGATCTGGTGCGCCAGGAAACGACCATGATCGGCGAATCGGTTCCCATGATCGCCTTGCGCCAGCAAATCCAATACGCGGCGCCGACGGAGGGGAGGATCCTCATCTACGGAGAAAACGGTACGGGGAAAGAGCTGGTGGCGCGACTCATTCACCTGGGGAGCCCGCGCCGGGAACAGCCTTTTGTCGAAGTGAACTGCGCCGCCATCCCCGAAGATCTGATCGAGAGCGAGCTTTTCGGGAGCGAGAAGGGGGCTTACACGGGATCCACCGAGACCCGCAAAGGGAAGTTCGAGCTGGGTGACGGGGGGACCGTGTTCCTCGACGAAGTCGGCGACATGAGTCTCAAGACTCAAGCCAAAGTGCTGCGCGTGCTGGAGGAGCAAAGGTTCGTCCGGGTCGGTGGCAGCCAGCCGATCGAGATTGACGTTCGTGTCATAGCCGCCACCAACAAGAATCTCGAGGACGAAATCGAGAAGGGGAATTTTCGAGAAGACCTGTTCTTCCGGTTGAATGTCATCCCATTCGAAGTGCCTCCGCTCAGAGAAAAGAAGGAGGACATTCCGCTCCTTGTGGATTACTTCATGGACCACTTCTGTCAGCGATACGGAAAGCCGCGAAAGACCATCTCCAAGCAGGCCATGCAGCGGCTGCATTGCTACCACTGGCCGGGGAACGTCCGGGAGCTGAAAAACATTGTCGAACGCCTGGTCATCATGGTGCCGAGCTCGAAAGTGGAGCTCTCGGATCTTCCCGCAGCCCTGTCCAAGCTGAACGTCAGGGAGTTTCGACCACCTGCCCAGAGTTGGCAGGAGGCACGCGAGGAGTTTGAACGCCGGTTCATCCTCGAGAAACTCAGGGAGTACGACGGGAACATATCGAGGACTGCGGCGGCCATCGGCATGGAACGGACGCACCTGCACCGTAAACTGAAGGCCTACAAAATCCAATTCAAGTAGCAAGCATGAACTTTCGGGAGGCCGAACAGTCTTTTCTGGACCATCTTCAATATGAGAAAAACTACTCCCCCCATACACTGAAGAATTATGCCCGGGATCTGGATGAATTCATCGGCTACCTGACGAGCGGCCGGCCGGATGACCCGGTCCCTCTCGAGCAGATCGACCACATCAGCATACGGGACTTCCTGAGCCATCTCAGCCGGCGGGGCAACCGAAAGACTTCGATAAGCAGGAAGCTTGTCGCGCTCAGGTCGTTCTTTCGTTTCCTCTACCGCGAAGGACATGTGCCGAATAACCCGGCCAGGCTTGTCGCTACGCCCCGCCTTCCCGAGAATACCCCGCGCTTTCTGTCCGTAAAGGAAATCGAAACAATTCTCAGCCTGCCGGAAGCAGGAACCGAACGCGGCAGCCGCGATCTCGCCATCCTCGAGCTTCTGTACGGAAGCGGCCTGCGGGTCGGCGAACTGGTTACGCTCGACCTGGCCGATCTGTCGTTGTCGGAGCGCCTGGTCAAAGTCCGCGGGAAAGGCAAGAAGGAAAGGCTCGTTCCCTTCGGCAACAAGGCGGCGCTGGCTTTACGGAATTACCTGCAGGTAAGGGGGAAGCTGCTCGCACGGCTCAAAACCAGCCGGGAGCCGCAGGCCCTCTTTCTCAATCTTCGGGGAGGCCGGCTGACAGCCCGTTCGGTCGAACGCAACCTGGACGGCTACATTCGTCAAAGCAGCCTGCTGCTGGACGTCCATCCGCACATCTTCCGGCACTCTTTTGCGACACATCTGCTCGGAAACGGCGCCGACCTGCGCTGCATCCAGGAGCTTCTGGGGCATGCCAGCCTGTCAACCACACAACGCTATACTCACGTTTCGGTCGAAGAGCTGATGCGAACCTACCGCCAGGCCCACCCCAAGGCGAAGGGCGGGAAAAGAGACTGACGGCAGCCGGGCACGATCGCACCGGCCACGGCAATCCTTGGCTGAGCGCGCAGGGGGCACAACACGGGCTGAGCGTGCAAGAACAAATTTACCGTGCCGCGCACAGAGGATGAAAATGCCTCGCTCGCTGAAGCTCTTGTCCTGGCAGTCTCTCGCGCCGCCTCGTTGGGGAGCACCCCGGCGACGCATGAATTACCGCTGATCCAGTTTAAGCCGGATCATCTCATCCTTTTTGCCCCAATCGGGGTGGCTGCGGATGAACAGGTAACGAAAATAACCGACCACGATACCAATCCCGCCGGTGATCAGCAGAAAGGCGAGAGTTCCCAGTATGGCTCTCGTAACGACGCCAAGAAAAGTTCTGGTTTCCCGCCCGTCTTCCGGCTTATCCTCAATCCACTTGATTTTCGCCCTGTAGTTGACGCGGCCAAGCAGGCGGGTCGCGTCCGTTTCAGACCCGACTACCAGTCCGATCAGGGGACCGGACTTTTTCAGATAAACACCCGGCCCGAAGTAAGCGGCCAGGGCATCCTGGATCTTGACCGAGTATTTCTCGGCGAGAGCCGGTGTCGGATAGGCGATCACAAACAGCGGAGTGTCGCCCGGCTTGTACCGCCCGTAACCGATTTCAATGTGGTCCTCGAGACCCATCAGGGGTACCAGCGGCTCTGGGAACTCCTTGTTGAGCGCCAGGCCATTCCGGCCGAAATACGCTTCGACTGAGTCCTGTTTGAGATCGTCGGAAGGGAGATGGGCAATTGCAACCGGAAGCGCGTTGACCGCAGGAATCGCATCCATCATGTTCCTGATCAGTTGTTCCAGCTTCGCCTTGTCTTCCTCGCCTTCCGGCTGGCGGAGGTGCAGAAAGTAGCTGCTCCGCCAGAGGATCAGGGAGCCATCGGAGTAGCGATGTTCGATAGGCAGGTTCAGCCGGCCCTTTAGTGAAGGGTGACCGGTCTTATCCCACAGGGAGTAAAGACCGAATGCCCCGGGAGGGTCGAGCAGCTCGTAGACTTCCATCTCGACCCGCGGCCTGCCCGAGCTCGGGTCGGCAGGAACGAGCTCCCAGCGTGAATATGACTTGAAGGCAAACTCCTTCAAGACTGCGGCCGGGTAGGATCCTATCGTCTCCGCCTCGGGCACTTTTGTCATCTCCTGCTCGAGCCGAGCCGTATAATCGGGAACCTTTTTCAGGGAGGCAGACACAGATACCTCGGCGCGGGCCGGCGGCGAGAGAGCCAGGAACAAGAACGTACTAAATAAGAGTCGTTTCAAAGTGACACCCGTCATCACCCTTATTAGACAACAATTGTAAACAGGAGTTGCGGTGAGCGAAAGCAAGGGTTACTGGGTAACCGCTGTTCTCTCGACCAAGGGGACAGTCCCCAAGGCGCGAAAATACTCTTCGATCCCCTTGTACAGGGCTTCCGCCAACGTAGCGCGGGCCATGTCCTGTTTCAGAAACTTCTCATCGGAAAGGTTGCTGATGAAACCGACCTCGGTGAGGACACTGGGCATGTTGGCGCCGATGAGGACTATGAACGGGGCTTTCTTGACGCCACGGTTTTTCTGCCTGGGCTGGAAAGGTTTCATCTGAGTCCAGAGATTGGTCTGAACCATCCCCGCCAGCTGGCGCGACTCGGCATGGTAGTCGGTCAACGCAATCTGCCTTAACAGGTTCTCAAGCTCGTGTATGTTGCGCTGCGAGCCTGCATTTTCGCGGCTGGCCACCTCCCTTTCGTCATCGCTTGAAGCAAAGCTGAGGAAAAAGGTTTCAGCGCCCGAGACCTTCCGGCTGCGGCTCGAGTTGGCATGAATGGAGATGAACAGGTCTGCCCCATGTTGATTGGCAATCGCGGTCCGTTCCTCCAGGGGGACGAATTCGTCATTGGAACGAGTCAGCATGACGTCGGTGCCAAGCCGCTCTTCGAGAAGTCTTTTCAAGTGCAAGGCCACGTCCAGAACAAGTTCCTTCTCCAATAGCCCGGTCGGCCCAATTGATCCCGTGTCCTTTCCGCCGTGGCCGGGGTCAATAACCACCCGTCCCACCTTCAGACCCAGCACGCGGGTCAGGCTTAAGTCACCCTGCCGGACAGGAGACGGAAGGATGGGAGTTTCCTTGCGCACTTCCTTCCTTTCGGAGGTATTCGATTCGAGCGGGATAACGGCTTCCGCCGTCTGCATCTTCTGCCGCGCTTCGGGCTTCGGAGTCTCAACCCGGGCTTTACGGTTCGGGCCTCGGGTATCGATGATGATCCGGAACGGGTCATAAAGCGTGAACATCGCATGAGTGGTGATGTCCTCGTAATCGAGCACCACCCGCACGACACCCGGCCGGTTCTGGGCGACCCGAATTTGCTTGATAAAAAGGTCGTTCACATCATAGGTCCGCGTCAACCGCCCGGACTTCATACGACAGCCCTGGAAATCGAGATACAGCCGGGCCGGGTTCGAGAGGACCTCTTTGATCACCCCGACTTCCCGATTGAGCTGGATCACGACCCGGGTGTAATCCTCGTTGGACCAGTAGCGGATCGAGGAGAGTGTGGCCAGCGCCGGCGAATCCGTGTCGGTCGACTTCGCCTCGGCTTGTGCGCTCTCAGCAGGCTGTGGCGCCGGCTCGCGCGGAGAACGTCGCGGCTCGGCCTTGGCCGTTCCCGTCTGTTTCAATTGCTCGGCCCGCTTCTGGGCCTCGGCCCGGTAGCGAGTCGCAGGGTACTCCCGAGCGACAAAACGATAGTAATGTTCGGCCTGGTTCAGATACTGCTGCTTATTAAAGCGGCGGGCCATCTCGTCATAAAGCTGGGCCGTAAAGAAGAGGGAGTCGTCTGCGCCCCCAAAAGCGGGATCCTTGTCAAGCACCAGGCGGTAAAGATAGATGACTTTGTTGTATTGCGAAATGGTCCGGGACGATTCGGACTGTTGGAGGAGAAGCTCATGCTCCCGACGCGCTTTTTCGAAGCAAGTGCGAGCGGCGTCCCGGTCTCGGCCGGAAACTACTGAAAGCAAGCAGCAGAGCGCCAAGAGGCGAGCTGCAAAAAAACGCAGACTCATCAATCAATATCCCTGCGCATTATACATCGGGCCGGCGACACGCCTCCGCCACTGCGACGACGCCGGTGTTTCACCGTCCGTTCGTAGTCCCGCCTTCAGGCGGGCAGTCCTTCTGTCCTCCGTTAGTCAACGGATTCAGTCGGCGTATTCGTAAAAAGAATACGTCCGTCGGCCTGGACCACGCGGTAGATCTTGCGGTTGACTGGAGGGGCGGCGACGGCCACATCTTCACCGGCTAATCCATCGGCAGGCGGCTGGTAGAGAGCCGTTACCTTTTTCACGTAGTCCCGGGTTTCCCGATAGGGCGGAATCCCTTTGTAGCGGGTCACGGCGTTTTCGCCGGCGTTGTAACCGGCAAGCGCCAGGGACAGATCGTTCTTGAAGTAGTCCAGGAGGAAGCGCAGGTATTTCACGCCTCCTTCGACGTTCTGAGTGGGATCGAAGACGTCCTTCACGCCGAAACGTTTGGCGGTATCGGGCAGGAGTTGCATGAGCCCCTTACAGCCCTTGTTGGAGACCGCATCCGGGTTGAAGTTGCTTTCGACCCGGATCATGGCTTTGACGAGGTCCGGGCTGATTTTGTAGCGGCCTGCGGCGTCCTCGATCAGGGACGCATAGAGCTCTTCGGGGCTGGCAGGCGAGGAAGCGGCCTGGGCGGCGGCCTGAAGCAGGGGATTAAGGGCCGGCGCGGTTGCGGATCGGTCAGTCCCCAGGTTGGTAAAAACCACCCGTCCCGACTCATCCACGTAACGCTGAATGGATCCGGCAAAGACGGCTGGCATCGTTTGCAGCAACATCCAGATTGTCGTCACAGCAAGAGCCAGGCGCATGTTCGCTAAACAGGATGCCAAATATGACACAAAAGTCTAGTGACGTCTTTCACAAGTCGCAAACCTTGATTATATCTGAGTCCTTCAAGGCAGCAAATCCGCAACTGCCCGATAGCTCTGCTCGAGCGCTTCATCGAGCCTCGCAACATCGCGCCCGCCCGCCTCCGCCATGTCGGGTCGCCCGCCGCCACCGCCGCCGACAACCGGCGCGATCTTCCGGATCAGATGATCGGCTCGGATGCGGCCGGTCAGATCGGCCGTCACCATGACCACCAGGCTGACCTTCCCGTCGGTGGGCGCGCCAAGCACCACCACGCCCGATTCAAGCTTGTTTTTGAGCTGGTCGGCCAGTGTCCGCAAGGCGTTCCGGTCAAGGTTCTCGACACGCTGCGAGAGCACCCTGATCCCTTTGACTTCCCGGATCTGGCTCACCCTGCCGGTCTCGGTATGCGCCAGTTTCAGCTGCAGCTGCTCCACCTGTTTCTGCGCTTCCTTGAGATCGCCCAGGATTCTCTCGACGGTGCGGGGGAGCTCGTCGGGCCGGGTGCGGAGCAGTTCCGAGAGATCAGCCACCAGCTTCTCCTCATCGAGATAACGCCTGACGGCCACTTCACCGGCAACCGCTTCAATACGGCGGACGCCGGCGGAGATACTGCTCTCACTCACGATCTTGAAAAGCCCGATATCGCCGGTGCGGCTGACATGAGTGCCTCCGCACAGCTCGAGGCTGAAACCCGGGACGGACACGACACGCACCTGCTGCTGGTACTTCTCGCCGAAGAGCGCCATAGCGCCCCGTTGGATCGCCTGATCCAGGTCGCTCAGCTCGGTTTGAACGGGCAGGTTGTCCTGTATGCGCCGGTTGACCAGCAGCTCGATCTCCCTGATCTCGTCCTTGCCGACCGGACGGTAATGGGTGAAATCAAAACGCAACCGGTCCGGCGCGACCAGAGAACCAGCCTGCTTCACATGGGTGCCCAGCACCTCGCGCAAAGCGGCGTGAAGGAGGTGGGTGGCGGTATGGTGGCGAGCTGTCGATCGCCTCTCCTCGGGAAAAACGGTGGACCGGACCGTGTCTCCCACTCGGAGCTTGCCGTACCTGACGGCGACGCGATGGAGCCTGAGGCCGGAGATCGGCGTGTAGACATTTTCGACCAGGGCGTGGGTGGTTTCGTTCTCCATCAGGCCCTTGTCTGCGACTTGCCCGCCCGCCTCGGAGTAGAAAGGACTGCGGTCGAGCACCACCTCGCCGACTTCTTTCTCGCCCAGCTCTTGCTTCAGCTTGTCTCCCTGCAGGATGACCTCCACCTTTCCGGGAACGTCGGCAATGTCCGAATACCCGGTGAATTCCGTTTCAAAACCGCGGGCGGCAGCCTCGCGGTAAATCTCGCGGACCGTCTTCTCGCCGCCTTTCCAGCTCGCCCGGGCGCGTTCACGCTGCTTTTCGAGCTCGGCGTGGAATCCGGCCTCATCCACATCCAGCCCCCGCTCGGCCGCGATTTCCTTGGCCAGATCCAGCGGAAAGCCGTACGTGTCGTAGAGCTTGAAAAGCTCGGCGCCGGGCAGCAGCCGCCGGCCCTGGCGTCCGACGGCATCGGCTATCTCGTCAAAAAGCGACATCCCGAGGCTGAGAGTCGAGCTGAATTTCTCCTCTTCGTGCTTCACTACGGTGGCGGCGTACTCGCGAGTATCCTGCAGCTCGGGATAGGCATCCTTCATCAACTCGGCGACGAGGGTCGTCAGGGTATAAAGGAAGGGCTGCTCGGTGCCGAGCATCTTGCCGTGCCGGATGGCTCGCCGCAGGATCTTCCGCAAGACATAACCGCGCCCTTCATTACCGGGGACCACGCCGTCATGGATCAGGAAGGCGCACGCCCGGCTGTGGTCCGCCGCGATCCGCAGGCTCACATCTTGGGTTTCATCCTGGCCGTAGGCCACGCCGGTCAGCCGCGAGCCTTCCTGAATCAGCGGTACGAACAGGTCCGTGTCGTAGTTGCTGCGCACACCCTGGACGACGCACGCGATTCGCTCCAGACCCATTCCGGTATCGATGGAGGGGGAAGGCAGAGGGGTCATCGTACCGGAGCTATCCCGGTTGTACTGCATGAAAACCAGGTTCCAGATCTCGACGTAACGGCCGCACGGACAGGTGAGGTCACAGTCAGTATGGCCGACCGGACTCGTCCCCAGATCGAAATGCAGCTCCGAACAGGGACCGCACGGCCCGGTGTCGCCCATGGCCCAGAAGTTGTCCGCCTCTCCCAGCCGGTAGATGCGGGGCTCGGGAATGCCCATGTCCTGCTTCCAGAGGTTGAACGCCTCGTCGTCATCCTTGTAAACCGTGATGTAGAGCCGGTCTTTGGGGAGGCCGTAGACCTCGGTGCACAGTCCCCAGGCGAACCGAATGGCTTCTTTCTTAAAGTAGTCGCCAAAGGAGAAATTGCCCAGCATTTCAAAGAATGTGTGGTGGCGTGCGGTGCGCCCGACGGTCTCCAGGTCGTTGTGCTTTCCGCTGACGCGCATGCACTTCTGGCTGGTCGTCGCCCGGACGTAATCGCGCTTCTCGAAGCCCAGAAAAACATCTTTGAACTGGTTCATGCCGGCGTTCGTGAAGAGCAACGTGGGATCGTTTTCGGGGACGAGAGAACTGCTCTTCACCCGCTTGTGGCCGTGGCCTTCGAAATAACGAAGGAAATCTTCTCTGATCTCGTTTGAGGTTTTCATAGAATCCAAGTTCCCGGTTACCGGTTACCGGTTACCGGTTACCAGTTACCGGTTGCCCGTTGCCGGTTGCCGGTTGCCGGCAACCCGCCGGAGGCACCAGTTGCGCTTTGGAGTCACCAGCGTGATGACCGGCAACTGATGACTTGTACCAACTGAAACCGGTAACCGGTAACCGGCAACTGGTAACCGGCAACTGGTAACCGGTAACCGGCAACTCATTCCGCCTCGTCCCAACCCAATGCCGCAAAAAAAGGTTCAAGGACGTCTCTGACAGCAGCCGGAGGGTATCCCAATCGAACGGCGTAATCGAAGAGCCTCTTCAACTCGGCCCGAGAGCGGGGAAGACCGCCTTTGCTGACCCGTGCACGAACGGCCTCCTGCAGGCTGACTGCCTCCGGGACCTCGTCTTCCAGCCGGTCCCGAATCAGAGCGATCATTGTAGCATTCAGGCCCAGCCTTTGTAACTCATACGCGATACGCTTGTTTCCGAGCAGCTTTCGGGTCCGAAGGTAGAGGGCGCGGCGGTACCCAAGTTCCTGATCGTTCAGGTAGCCTCGGGCCCTGAGCTGGGAGAGGACGGCTTGGACTTCAGGCGGAGTGGCGTGGCGGGAGAGTTTTCGTGCCAGCTCGGCTTCGGTATGGTCGCGCAAGCCCAGCAACTGGAGGGCCCGATCGAGTAATGACCGTTCTTTCACACTTCGTCTTTCGACCCGACAATTCCCTGGATCCTCAGTTTGAAATCCTCCGGCTGGCTGGCGTTGTGAAGGGCGTCGCTCAGGCTGATATGTCCGGCGCGGTAAAGATCAAACAATGACTGGTCAAACGTCTGCATTCCGTACTGGGAGGTTCCTGCCTCCAGCGCTCGCCGAATGTCCTTGAGCTTTTCGGGCTGTTCCAGCAGGGAACGGACGTAATCGGTGTTGCGAAGGATCTCGACCGCGGGGACTCGGCCGACCGGAAGCGAGCTTCTCAAAAGGCGCATGGATATGATCGCCCGGATCGTCGAGGCCAGCATCAGGCGCATCTCGTGCTGCTCATGCGGTGGAAACATTCCAATAATACGGTTGATGGTTTCCTGAGTGTCGGTGGTATGAACCGTGCTGAGCACCAGATGGCCGGTTTCGGCTGCAACCAGCGCCGTCTTCATGGTTTCGGTGTCGCGCATCTCGCCGACCAGGATCACGTCGGGATCCTGGCGCAAGGCGGATCGGAGAGCCGACCCAAAGGCCTCGGTGTCGATCGCGACCTCTCGCTGGCTGATGAAAGCCAGCTTGTCGCGGAACAGGAATTCAATGGGGTCCTCGATGGTGATGATGTGGCAGCGCCGGATGGCATTGATGTAGTCAATCATCGCGGCGAGCGTTGTCGATTTGCCGCTGCCGGTGGTCCCGGTGATCAGAACCAGACCCCGGTCCTCCTCAGCAATCTGCCTGACCACAGGCGGCAGATTCAGCTCGTCAATATGCGGGATGATGTCGGGGATAACCCGAAAGACAAACGAGATCGAGCCGCGCTGCTGAAAGACGGCCACCCGGAAGCGGCCCAGGCCCGCGGCTCCAAATGCCAGGTCCACTTCAGCCTTCTGGCTGAGAATGTCCTTCTGCCGTGTACTCAGTAACTGCTGGGCCAGCTCCGTCGTGTCCTCGCGCTTGAGAGGCGTGGAGCCGGCCAACGGGATCAACTCGCCATGGACTCGGATGTGGGGAAGGCATCCCACCTTAAGATGGAGGTCGGACGCCTTGCGCTCGACCGCACAGTTCAGCAACGCCTTGAGATCAATCATCGTGAAGCACCAATTGCGGCCGGAAAAACCGCAATCATCGATCAGCAACCCGCAGTCGCGTTCCGGAGACGGCTTTGACCGGTGTCATCCAACCGAAGCGATCTTCAACCTTTCCTTGTACATAATCGAAGAACTTCCGCTGTATGATTCCGGTCACAGATCCCCGTTTTCCTTCACCAATCGTCACGTGATCGATTGATCTCACTGGTGTGACTTCAGCCGCCGTCCCGGTCAGAAACACTTCATCGGCCAGATAGAGCATTTCGCGCGGGATCCGCTGCTCGATGACCTCATAGCCCGCGTCTCGCGCCAGCGTCAGGACGCTATCGCGCGTAATTCCAGGCAAGATGGCGCTTGCCAGGGGCGACGTAAAGAGCTTCCCGTTGCGGATCAAGAAAAGGTTCTCGCCGCTTCCCTCGCTCACGAACCCCTCGCTATCCAAGGCAATTCCTTCGACATAGCCGTCCAGAATCGCTTCCATCTTGATGAGGCCGCTGTTCAGGTAATTTCCGCCGGCTTTGGCCATGGTGGGAAAAGTATTCGGCGCAGCCCGATGCCAGCTGGACACACACAAATCCACACCGTTCTCGAGCGCATCTTCGCCCAGGTATTTGCCCCATTCCCAGACGATGATGTACGTCTCAATTGAGGCAGGGAGAGGATTGACTCCGATCGCGCCCCCGCCGCGAAAGACCAGCGGCCGAATATAGCACTGTTCCAATCCGTTGGCTTCAATCGTCTCCAGGACCGCGTCAATAAACTCCCGCTGCGAGAACGGAATGGAAACCCGATAAATCTTGCATGAATCGTACAGACGCGCGACGTGCTCGGTCAGGCGAAAGACCTCGGAACCGCGAGCCGTCTTGTAGCAGCGAATGCCTTCAAACCAGGAAGATCCATAGTGAAGCGCATGGGACATGACATGGACAGTCGCCTTGTCCCAATCCACCAACTCCCCATTACGCCAGATTTTTTTTGCTCTGATCTCGGTCATGCAGGAAGAATAGGGGCGAAGCCCGTGAGCTGTCAACCGATTGGAACGGAGCTTTCACCGGGCCGGACGCAGGTCGAGCCCTCTGACCCCCAGGTTCAAACGCATCAACGCGCCCGGTTCGCAGACGGTCACGTAGAGCTGGTCGAGGTAGGGCCCGCCAAAGCAGACGCCACTGGTCCGGTTGCCGATCGGATAGCGCCGCACCGTCTGTCCCTGGGAATTCAGGACGAGCACGTCCTTCATCTTGGGATAGCCGACATACAGGTTCCCGGAAGCGTCAAAGCACAGGCCCCCTACCCCTTCCAGGCCTGAGGGCAGGTCCGAACCGGGAAGCTCCGCGAAAACCGTCATCGGGCCCAGTGCCCCCTGTTGTTGGATCGGAAACCTGAGAATCCGGTTTTTTCCGTTTTCGAGCACGTAAAGGTCAGACCAGTCGGAAGACAGCGCCAGTCCGCTCGGCAAAGCGAGGCCCGAAAGCAGCCTCCTGATCGAACGGCCGGGGGTGGCGTAATGCAAGCCCCCGGTCGGCGCTTGCGGGTCCCCCGCGTCGGTGAAGAAGATCCCATTCCATTGGTCCAGGGCGAGCTCGGCCGGCGACTGCAGCCGCTGCCCCTCGCTTTCGCGCGCCACAATCTCCAGGCGCCGGGCCAGCATGTCGAGGCGTAGAACCGCACGCCGGCCGGCATCGCAAAACAGGTGCGTGCTGTCCGGCAGGATACGGTGCCCGCGCGGGCCCGGCTCAAAGGCCCACAAGCGATGGCGTCCGTTCGGGGTCACGACGCGGATGTTCTTGCCGTGCGAGAAGTAAACGCTGCCGTCGTAGCCGAGAACCGGGCCCTGCGAGCTCTTATCCTTCGTCAAAAGAACGAGAACCGGCGCGACTCCGTCATCAGGTGGAAGGACCGACGCGTGGTCGTTGCGCTCCGCACATCCCGCCGGCAGCAAAAACAGCAGGGCGGCCAAGAGTATGGAGCGCATAATCTCACTGTTAGCAGCCCCCAGGGCGAGAGTCAACGATTCCCCCGGCGGGACCCGCTCATCGCCTCAGGGCGTGCCTGCGCAGAAACGTCATCCCGTCACCCCGTCGCCCTGTCACCTCGTCGCCTGCGCTCCCAGGGCGTCGTATAATTGTCCTGCGATGGTGCAAGTCCGACTGTTCGCCTCTTTGAGGGAAGCGGCGGGTCAGGCCGAGATCGAGCTTCCTTGGCAGAGCGTGTCCCCTGCCAAGGGTGTCTTCGAGGAATTGACGAAGCGCTTCCCTGCTCTCGAGCGATACCGCCCGGTGACTCTGGTCGCAGTCAATGAAGTTTACGGGAACTGGGACACGCCGGTCGCCCCCGGCGACCGCATCGCCTTTTTCCCTCCGGTCAGTGGAGGCGCCCTATGATAGCGTTAACCGATCAACCCATTGAGCCTCGTCGCGCCGAACTGCTGGCCGGGGTTACGTGCCCGGGAGCAGGCGCCATCGTTACCTTCGAGGGGATCGTCCGGGCCGAATCCCACGGAAAACGCGTGACTCACCTCTATTACGAAGCCTTTCCCGAAATGGCACTGCCTGAAATGGAGAAGATCGAAGCCGAGGCGCGAAAACGCTGGCCGCTTCAGGCACTTGTTCTGGTTCACCGGACCGGCAGGGTAGAAACAGGCGAAACGAGCGTGCTCATCGGAGTAGCTTCCGGGCATCGGGCCGAAGCGTTTGAGGCTTGCCGTTTCGTCATCGATTCCGTCAAAACCACCGTCCCCATCTGGAAAAGAGAGCATTACACAGATGGCGCTGTATGGATAGAGGACCACGCGTGACCAGGGCCGTGGTGATCACCGTGAGCGACAGCTGCGCGGCCGGGACCAGAAAAGACGTGTCCGGACCCTCTCTGGCCCAACTTCTTTCCGACAATGGATGGGAAATCGCTGGCGCCACAGTCGTCCCCGACGAGATCGAGGTCATAAGGGCCGAAGCCCAGAGACGGGTGGCCCAGTCGATAAGGCTCGTCGTGTTTACGGGCGGGACCGGCATCTCCCGGCGGGATGTGACCCCCGAAGCGATCCGTCCGCTTCTCGACAAGGAGATTCCGGGCCTCGGAGAGCTGATGCGTTTAAGGGGACTCGAGCAAACGGACAAGGCGGCACTTTCACGCTCCCTGGCGGGCTCAATCGGCCGCAGTTTGATCCTGTGCCTGCCGGGAAACGCCAAGGGCGCCGCTCAGTCACTGACGGCCATCCTCGGCCTTTTGCCTCATGCGCTGGATCTGCTGGAAGGAAAAACTGAGCATTGAGAGTCAACGCGACAGAGCGGGGGGACTCGCTAGAATTCCCTTCTCCCCGACAGCGCGCGTGAGATCGTGACTTCGTCCGCGTATTCCAGATCGCTTCCTACCGGGATTCCGGAAGCGATTCGCGAGACGCGAATGTTCAGCGGCTTGATCAGCTTGGAGATATAAAGAGCCGTGGCCTCCCCTTCAATCGTGGGGTTTGTCGCCACGATAACCTCCTCGACCCGGCCGTCGCCGAGGCGTCCCAGAAGGTTCTTCAACTTCAGATCGTCGGGGCCAATCCCGTTGATGGGCGAAATCGCCCCGTGAAGGACGTGATACAGCCCTTTGTACTCGCCGGTTTTCTCGATGGACAGGATATTAAACGGCTCCTCCACGACACAGATGACCTTCGGGTCGCGCCGCTGATCCGAGCAGTACCGGCACGGATCGACATCCGAGATGTTGTTGCAGGTGGAGCAAAGGATCAGGTTGGCCTTGAGCTCCAGGATCGCGTCGGCGAGCTTCTGGCAGTCCTCGGACGAAGCGCGGATCATATGGAACACCATTCTTTGCGCCGACTTCGGCCCGACACCCGGCAATTTCCGTAACTCCGCAATCAGTTTCTGGATAGGATCGATTGAGTCAGTCATGGGAAGAACCTTTCCCTTTGCCCTTGCACCTGCTTTTAGCGGAGATTACCTAGCAGATCGCTCCCCATTCCACTCATCCGGGAATTGAGAGCCGCATCTACCTTGCGCCCGGCTTCGTTGACCGCGGCGACGATCAGGTCTTGCAGCATTTCGACGTCGGCAGGGTCAATGGCCTGCGGATCGATCTTGATGGACAGCATCTGCTTGTTCCCGTCCATCTCCACAGAGACCATTCCTCCGCCGCTGGCCGCGTCGACTCTCAGCTCCAGCATTTGATTTTGGAGCTGCTCCTGCACACGCTGCGCTTCTTTCATCAGTTTCTGCAATTGCTTTGGATTCATCCTCAGTTCTCCGTTTTTCTCTGAACGATGATTTTGCCCGGGTACTTTTCGATCATGCTGCGAATACCCGGGTGCTCGGTCGGATCCTGGCGCGGCCGGCTTTCCTCGCCCTCGACTTCGATCGTGATGCCGCAATCCATTCCCGTGATCCTGGAAAGCAGGGCCTTGACGATCTGCTGACTGGCTGCCTCCTTGAGCGTCTTGGCATGAGTGCTTGAACAGACACGCGCGTGGAGCACGCCCTGGTAGAACTTCAGGCTGCCGTTGTTTTCCGCCTCGTGAAGAGCGCTGTGGATCCGATGATGTTGTTGCTGCTGAAGGGCCGCCATCAGGTGCTGGAGCGGGTCTCCTCCGCCGCCTGGCGGATCGACCGGTGCTTGTGGCGGCGGCGCCTCTTCCGCCCAGGCTGGAGCAGAGCGGTCGGGGACTGCCGGCCGCGGATTCGAGGGCACCTCCGGCCGCGGATTTGAAGATTTGCGCACCTCCGAACGGGGCGCCGCGGCGCGCGCTGCAGTTTCGATCGCGGGTTTGGGAGTCTCTCCTGCCCGCAACTGGCCGATGACCTCCTCGAGCAGAGGCAGCCGAGACAGCTCGATCAACTTCACCAGCGCCATTTCCAGGTGAATGGCCGGATGAAGATGCCAGCGCAGGTCGCTCTCCGTCCGGCTGAGCACGTCGTAGAAGCGGATCAGGTCGATTTCGGAAAGCTTTTCAGCCTGACCAAGCAGGGTTTCCTTCTCGGTGTCCGGGAGATTGACGAGCTTGGTTTCCCAGCCCGCCACCCGGCAGACCATCAGGTTGCGCACGTGTTCGACCAGCTTTCGGCAATAATTGAGCGGGTCGATTCCCTGATCGGCCAGCTCACGCGTCTGGCGTATCAGCGCGGCCCGGTCCCCGCCCAGGATAGCGTCAAAGGTGGCCGACACCAACTTCTCGTCGACGACCCCGAGCAAGCTTCGCACATCGTCATCGCTGACCTGGCGACCCGCGAAAGCGATGATCCGATCAAGCGTGGACTGGGCATCCCGCATGCTCCCCTGGCTGATCGACGTCACCGCGCGCAGACCGTAATCGCTGATCTCTACTCCCTCTTCCCGGCAGATCAACCGGAGCCGGTCAAGGATCAGCGAAAAGGGAATCGGCTTGAAATCGTACTGCTGGCAGCGGGACGTGATCGTGACGGGGATCTTGTGATGCTCGGTGGTGGCCAGAATCAGCTTGACATGCGGGGGCGGTTCTTCCAGCGTCTTCAGCAGGGCGTTAAACGCCTCGGTGGTCAGCATGTGGACTTCGTCAATGATGAAGATTTTGAACCGATCGCGAGCCGTACCGTATCTGACACTCTCCCGCAGCTCCCGCACGTCGTCGATGCGCCGGTTGGAAGCGGCATCGATCTCCAAGACGTCAACGCTGGACGAGGCGGCGATCTCCGTGCACGAGACGCACTGGCCGCAGGGCCGCGGCGTCGGGCCTTCCTGACAGTTGAGGGCCTTGGCGAGGATGCGGGCAGTGGTCGTTTTGCCCACCCCGCGGACCCCGGAGAAGAGGAAGGCATGAGCGATGCGGCCGCTGGTAATGGCGTTTTGAAGGGTCTTCGTGACCGTCTCCTGGCCCGTGACCTCTTCAAAAAGCTGGGGACGCCATTTTCTTGCAAGAACCTGATAGGACATGTCTGCAGACCGCGGATTACGTTCTTACGGTTACTTACTGGTCAGGCCCCGGGAGACCTGCGGCACACATGCCGTGCCTCTTAATGCTGCTTCCTTCCGGACCTGACATGATTCGAGGGGCATGTTGCACAGGGCCCGAGGCCTGTCATGCAACCAAGGCGACTACTATACCATCATAACCCGCAGGGATGCAGCTAGCGGCTTTGCGGGCAGATGCGCAGCCAGCGCCGGTGCCTCGCTGCCTTGCCTGCCTTGTCTCGCGGGCACTTGACTTTGACAGGGTTTAGCCATTGTAATGATGATTCCTCAGCACGGAGGAGTACCGAAGCGGTTGTAACGGGCTCGACTCGAAATCGAGTTGCCTGGTGATGAGCCGGGCACGTGGGTTCGAATCCCACCTCCTCCGTATCCCCTCTTGGTTCCGCATCTCTAAGAATGGGACCCTGATCCGTCGATAAGGAGGCCTTAGCCGCGGCTCTGTGCCAACGAACGGTACAAGCGAGGTTCTTGCTACCTCGTGCTGACGCAAGTCCGGAGCGGGTCTCACGCGTAGGGCCGGGGCTGATCATTGGCCTTTCCGGCCTGTCCACACTCCTCGCCGCCTTCTCCGTAGTCTCTTATCGACGGATTAGGGATGGGTAATGCCTCAGTCTTGTTTGTAGTGCCGCCTTTAGCCGTCTTTTAGGCGGGCTTTTTCGAACCGCAGTTGACCATTGAGAGCGGTTACGGTTCGAAAAAG
>JBHGBF010000187.1:0-13472 GCA_041946865.1 Acidobacteriota bacterium
TCCCTTTCAGGGAAGGTATCGCACCCCAATTCCTGACCCAGGGTACCTGGAAAACGGTACCCTGGGCTACCTTGCTTAGTCCCTTCGGGACTCAGTCCCTTCGGGACTAAAAGCAGGGCCTTGTTTTGGCGCTCATGCCCCGGAGCAGGCGGAAACGTTAGGTCAGCAGTGTTGCCTTTAGGCGGGCTTTTTCGAAAAAGCCCGCCTAAAGGCGGCACTACAAACAAAAGTGAGGCATTATGGGTGGCCTCACGCCTACCCACGTTTCACGTGTTAGAGTGGAGCAGATGGATGAGCAGGAAAAAACCAGACTGATTCAAGAAGAGGAAAAGAAGATCAGGCGGTTGCGCTTCCTCGTGGATCTGACTACGAGTGTTCTCTATCAGGATCCGACACTCACGCTCGAAGAGGCGCGCAACATGGTCCGTAATACAGAAAAAGCGATACTCACGATGTTTCCTGGCAAACAGCAGACGTTCGATATCGTCCTCCTGCCCCGCTTTGAGCGGATTCTGCAGGAAAGATGGGGTGCCGGCATGAGCAGTCTTGTACACTAGCAGGCTATGCGAGCGGTCATTCAACGAGTGGAGGAGGCGTCGGTCTCGGTCGATGGTCAGGTCGTCGCTCGAATCTCGCGGGGTTTGGTGGTCCTGGTCGGAGTCGAAAACAGCGACTCCGAGGACGACTTGAGCTTCCTGAAAAGAAAGATCGTCAACCTCCGGGTCTTTGATGATCCGCAAGGCCGCATGAATCTGGCGGTGAAGGACGTCGGAGGCAGCATCCTACTCGTCTCTCAATTCACGCTCCACGGCGACACGCGGCGCGGCAATCGTCCCGATTACACCCGCGCCGCCCCGGCAGATCGGGCCAGGGACCTCTACAACCGGCTGGTTGACGAAATCCGTCGTGAAGATGTTCCGGTCGAATCCGGCGTGTTCCAGGCAATGATGAAAGTTCACCTCGTCAATGACGGTCCCGTGACTCTCATTGTCGATTCAAAGAAGGAATTTTTCTGACGGAGCGCTCAGCGTCAATCCTGATCCGGGACTTTTTGAAGCTCGGTCTCTCGGGTCAGCTCGGGCGGGAGATTTGGGGCGAAGGGGTTTTTCCGAAAGAGCAGGTTGATCACCCGGGCGCGGCGTCGTGCCGTTCTCAGCCAGCGCTCCAGTTCTTCGTTCGTCCGTTGCTCCGTCAGGATCTGCCGGATAGACTCCTCCACCACGTCCAGGGACGGGATCGGCTGATTCAGCTCTTTGAGCTTTGGTAGAAACTCTTGCCGGTAATACTCCTCGATTTCGTTGGGGAGCACGATGATGAAGGGCTTGAATCGCTTTTCGATAAACTCGTTGACGGCCAACTGTCGGCGGATCAACTGACGGAACTCGTAGGATGACATCTGCATCTCCGTCAGCTTTTCGCGAAACTGCTCCTCCGAAGGGAACCGCTTCTTGTACGCGGTAATCTGGGCTTCGACATCCTCGTTGGTAATCGAGATGATGGGTGTCTGCTCGGCCTCCATGGCGATCAGCTTCTGCTCGATCACCTGGTCCAGGATCGACAGGTAGAAATCACGGCGCTGCTGGGGGTCGTCCGGGACGTCGAACCCTCGAAAATCGATAAGCCACTGCAGGTCCGAGAACGTAATAACTTCCTCGTCCACGACGGCTGCAATCTGGTCCACAATCTCCCCGGCTGACATCCCGAAGGTGAGGCAGACGATCAGAAGGCCCGTCAGCACTTGCAGTGCCCACATAGCCTTTCCAGCATAGCGCAAAACGGCTGCGGGGATGAGGCCTTCCCTGACGGTATCGGTCCTGACGGACCTGCGGACGGTCAACCGATTTCTCCAGCGCTACGCGGGAGCGGTGGTGTAGCGTTCCTCAATTTTTGCCCGGATCACTACCTGATCAAAAAGCTCGAAGCGGGAGAAGACGCGCGACAGGTCGTGCAACTCCCTGCCGGTAACCATGATCAGGCGCCGGCCCGAAGACCGCAGCCGCTCTAAGGCGTGCAGAGTCGCGTCGTCCACCCGACCGTGCTCAGCGAGTGTGCCGTCGTAATCTGTGGCCAAAGCGTAATATCTCATGCCTTAGTTCCATGATAGGGGGATGTCGATGAAGGATGAAGGACAAAAGCAAAGGATGAAGGATGAAGAGAAGGATGAAGGATGAAGAGAAGGATGAAGGACAAAGGCAAAGGATGAAGGATCATCCTCTGTTCTTCAGCCTTCTTCAGCCTCCTTCATCCTTCATACTCATCCTTTTCTTCATCCTTCAATGATCGTCAGGGGGGCAGGCGCCATTGGGGCGACAGCCGCGTACGGAATGGCCCAGGCCGTGTTGGAAGCGCCCGACAACAGTCGTTTCCGGGACGCTGTTGAGGAAGGCTCTCAAACGCTGGCGAATACCCGGCCCACGGCTCAAAACCTGTTTTACGCGATCGAGCGGGTGCTCGCGGTGGCGCGGCAGGCTCCGTCAGTTCCAGAGGCGCGAAAGAGGGCTGTCCAGACCGCCAATCTGCTGGCGGAAGAAGACCTGTCGAGTTGCGCCTCGATCGGATGCCGCGGTGCTGCACTCATCCGGAACGGAGCGCGTGTCCTGACTCATTGCAATGCGGGCTGGCTGGCCTTCGTTGACTGGGGATCGGCACTGGCGCCGGTCTACAGGGCAAGCCGGGAAGGGAAGTCGGTCTTCGTTTTCGCGGACGAGACCAGGCCCTGGAACCAAGGATCCAGATTGACCTCTTTCGAGCTGATTAACGAAGGCATCAGCCACGCGATCGTCCCCGACAACGCCTCAGGTTTTCTGATGCAGCGGGGTGAAGTCGACCTGGTCATCGTGGGAGCGGATCGGATTGCCGCCAACGGAGACGTTGCGAACAAGATAGGGACCTTTGAGAAGGCGGTTGTCGCCCATGAACTGGGAATCCCGTTTTACGTCGCGGCCCCCACTTCAACGATCGACCGCAATTGCCCGGACGGGTCGGCCATCCCGATCGAGGAACGGTCAGAGGATGAGGTGCTCTATTGCACCGGCCTTCTGGACAGCGGAGAGTTTGGACGCGTGCGGCTCGCCCCCCCTGCCGCCCGAGCGCGCAATCTCGCCTTTGACGTGACGCCGGCCAGGTACATCACCGGCATCATTACAGAAAACGGTGTTTTCGCTCCGCAGGACATCCTCAAGGCCAGGCAAAAAATCGAAGGATAGGACAAAGGACGAAAGGATGAAGGACGAAAGCAAAGGATGAAGGATGAAGGATGAAGGACGCGAAAGCAAAGGATGAAGGATCATCCTTCATTCTTCCTCCTTCTTCATCCTTCATCCTTCATCCTTCATCCTTCGCTTTTCTCCTTCATCCGTTGCTTTTGTCCTCACTTCAGCTCGACCCAGTCGCGCCCGATGTATAGGCGTGCCGGCTTCCCTTTCTTGGTTACGACTTGAAGCGGCTTGGCCCGGCTGACCAGCTCGTCGCGGGAGGCCTTGTACTCGATCAGCTTGGCGCCGGCCTGGTTATAGACCCGGAATAGTTTGGAACCGGTGGGAGGCCCGCCAGGGGTCACCGGTGTCAGACCAAAACCGTAACTGCCCGGTTGCAGGGTCTTTCCGCCGATGCTCAGTGTCCCTTCGGTAATCAGCAGTCCGTTGTACTTCTGGGTGATATCGGCGCCATATCCGCTAGTGTCGAGCAGGGCGATCAACACCCGGGCCCCGGCCGGGGTTTTGATCAGAGTAGCGTTCCTCTTTTGTGCTGGAATCGCCTGGCCCTCAAGGTAAAAATTGGTGACGACGGCTTGATCAAACGGCTTGCCCGTCACGACCTGGAAATCGCCGGCTAAGACAACGGCGGGAAGCAGAGCCATCGCTTCCACAAGTGCCAGCAGGAAAACCGGAAGTCTTCTCATGCCGTTCCTCCTTCGGAAACCTGACCGAATGGTAGCCGTGGTCCAGAAGCCGGTCAAGTGCTCCCCACGGACAAACGCCGAAAATAAGACACACGCGGAAAGACGAAGCAGGAGTTCAGTTCGGCGTCTTGCCGCGTGTGTCTTATTTTCGGCGTTTATCCGCGCTTAGAACGGGTGGCCGATGGTGAGGTGGAAGTTCCAGTGGCGGAATCCTACGGTGGGAGGAGGTTCGGGATTATAGCCGACGTCGAAACGCACCGGCCCGACCGGGGTATTGGCCCGCAAACCAAAGCCGACGGCATTGCTCCAGCCCGCCTGAGACACGTCGGTGATGCTGCTGAATACGTTCCCGATATCGTGGAAGACCGCGCCGGAAATAAACCAGAAAACCGGGAAACGCAGCTCGGTATTGCCGATAGCGAGACCGTTTCCTCCCAACGGCACAGGCCGGCCTTCGGGGTTCGGCCGGCCCAGCTCATCGACCAGCACGATCTGGCCGTTTTCGTCACGGAGCAGCGGCCCGGCCAGGTCCTGCGGAAGACCCCGCAGGGTGGTTGAACCGCCTGAGAAAAAGCGCTCCGAGATGGGAACCGGGTTTTCGATCGTTGCCGGCAGGTTATTGGCAAACGGGAGAATCGCGCCGATTCGCAGTGACATGGCGAGAACCACGTTCGTGGCGAGCTGCTTGTAATACTGGCCTTGCGTCAGAATCCTGAAAAACTGCCGGTCGGAGCCGATGAGCCTGGTTGCCAACAGCGCCTCGCCGCTCAGAAAGAAGCCTGACCGCGGATTCACCGGATCATCTCTCGATTCGTTGAGATAGGAAATCGAGAGACTCGAGAGCTGAATTTTCTCTTCCTCCCGAAAGAACTGCAGCGGCGTGGCCAGGTCCGGAGGGACGTCGATCCTGACATTTTGAAAATTGAGCCGGACAAAGAACGACTCGCGCGCGCTCAGGCGACGCTCCGACTGGCCGGAGCCAATGATCCGGAAGGCGTCAAAAGGCCGTCCTCTGATGGCTCTCCTGGTCTCAAGCTGCTGGGTGAGCGCCTTTTCATTGTCGATCGCAGCGGAGGAAACCGTTGGCAGCTGCCAGCCGAACATGCGGGGAAGCGTGTAGGAAACGTTCGCGCGCTGGCGCTGCCGGCCGGCCCGCAGACCAAAGGAGAGGGTGCGCGCCATGCCGAGGAAGTTTGAATTACTGATACCGAACGTCCCTCGAACGCCTTCGAAGGAGCTGTAGCCGATACCATAGAGCAGATTGTATTTTTTGGCCTCTTCCACCCGGATGATGACGTTCTTCAGGTTAGGATCGCCGAAAGAAGGCGCCTCTTTGACGTCTACGCGATTGAAAACGGCCAGATTGTGAAGGTTGGTTTCGGTCGCCAGGACCCGCTCAAGCGAGAGAGGCTGCCCGGGCCCGACGACAACTTCCTTCTGAACGGCGGAGCGCTTGGTCTCGATCAGACCGGCGAGAATCACGTGTTCGACGTACCACTTATCGCCTTCTTCGACGGTATATTTCACGTCAACCCTGGCCGGTTTCGGGTATGTGATCTCATACTGCAGGTCGGTTCCCCGATAGCCGAGGTTCTCGTAGGCGGCCAGGATGCTGGCCCGATCCTGGGCGATGCCTACCGGCGAAAAGGGTCGGCCTTCGGTCATCGAAATCTCACGTCGAAGCCTGCTTTCCTCCAGGTGCTGGTTGCCGGAGATCCGGAGGCTCTCGACCAGGTATCTGGGGCCTTCCTGGATCTTGAAAGCCACCGTCAGCTTCCCGTGAACCGGCACATCGGCGCGGATTTCCGGCTCGACCTTCACGTCCATGAAACCGTGTTGCTGGCAATAGGAGACGATTCGTTCCGCATCTTCCCGCATCAAGCGTTCGCTGAAGACGCCGGGAGAGATAAACCCTGCTTCCTCTATCCGCAAGATGCGTCGCAGCTGATCGTTGTCAAATGTGGTATTTCCTTCAAAAACGGGCTCCGCTACTTCGTACTTGTTCCCCTTGTTAACCCTCACGACAATGTGCGGATTGGCTTCGGTTCCCGAAGTCTCATAACTGACGCCGGCCAGAAAGTAGCCCTCCCTCTGGAATCGTGATTCGAGCGCCTCCACGCTTTCCTGAAGAAGGGCGAGCGGCGAGCCGCGTTCAGTGAACAGAGAAAGTCCCTTGAGCTCCTCGCTGTTTGGATCGATTCCTTCGAATACAAGCTCGGAACGTTCTCGAGGAACGACCCGCAGGACCAGAGACACCGAGTTGCCGGCAGCATCATAGGCGGCGCCTCCGCGCAGGTAGATGTCGGGATTCAGGTATCCCTGGCGGATGAAATAGCGCTCCACGGCTGCAATGTCCTGATCCATCTGCCGCTGCGAGTAGGGACCGCCCGCTCGGGTCTTCATAAGGGACTGGATCGTGGAGGAATTCACGCTACCCTCGATATCGAACTGCAGGTGGGCCACTCGGGCCCGCTCGCCGGCCTGGATTTTGAAATCGATCTTCAACTGCGCGGCCTCATGGTCGACTTCGAATCTTGGCCCGACCTGGGCCTGGTAAAAACCATTCGCCTGGTACATCTCCTTCAGGCGGGCGACGGTTTCCTCCATCAATTCCGGGTAGAACGCTTCCCCTGCCCGGAAGGCGAGGTCCTGCCGCAGGTTACGAGGCTCGAGTTTCAGATCGCCGTTAAAGGTAATCTTTCTGATGTAGAACCGGCGAACCAGGACAATGTCGAGATCCAGCGAGTCATTTCCGACGGGACGGGTCTCAATGAGGATATTGTGGAAAAGCTCCGTCGAGTGAAGGCGCTGTATGGAGTGCTTCGCGGCGGTATTCGAGTACCGCTGGCCTTCCCGCAATCCGATGAGCGCATGCAGATCCTCGGTCGAGATCCTGCTCAAGGGACCGTCACTGAGCAGCTGGACGTGGCGAATCGTCTTCCCTTCCTGGTTGCCGGCCTGGGGTGAGCCTTCGGCGAGGCCCCAGAGAAGGACAATTATGCAGGCCAGTGCCACACGAGGAATCGGCAAGAGTCGCTTCAGGGTACGGGGTCTGGCGACCCATTGCCGGAGCCCGGTCCACGTCCTTCGACTCTGGTCGGGTCGCCGGATCTGGATACAGCCCTTACAGCCAGAGTTGTACCCACCTGCACGAATCCGTTCAAATGTGCCGTCGCTGGTCGTTGGCTTGAGAGTGTGTGTCTGTCTCAAAATCGCTTTCTGAACTTGAAGTCGATAGCGAGAGAGCCGTTCTCTTCGCGCGTTCCAATAGCCGTAAGCCAATCAGTCAACCGGTACTCCACACTCACGAACTGTTCTTGCTGCGGGTTGCCGAGGACGGTCTGATATGTGACCGTCAAGTCCTGTGTCAGCTGCTTCCCCAGGGTCACACGGGCGCCGGGGTCGCGGCTGCCGGCATAAAAGAAGGGGTCAATCGAAAACTTCTCGAAGCCGAAGAGACGGCTCGCCCTTGCTTCGACCGTCTCCCCGAGTCCTTTCAGGAGAAGTGTCCCGGCCACCGAGCTGACCGGACGCTGGGTTGGCCCGCCCAAAGCGCTCTTCTCCTGCGTTTGGTTAAGGGCCAGCAGGCTCACGATAGTCGAGGTAGGCAGAGGGGGTTCGGACCTGAGAGTCATGTTCAAGCGCTCGATCGGCCCTCGAACACCGATTGTTATGACATGCTCGAGCTTCTCGGTCGAAGCCTCGAAGTTGAGGTCGGGATGAGTCCGGCGCGGGTTGTTGAAAGAAACGGTTCCCCGGGTGATCTCGAAGTCATTGTTCTCGAGGTCCAGCTGGCCCTCATCAATTGTGAAGCTGCCGAGAATAACGGGGTTCTCCAGGGTTCCGCGGATCGTAAAATCCCCGCTGCCGGTGATATCAGCCAGGTTATTGTTGACCCGGATGCTTTGGTAGGCTTCCACGGAAATGTTCAGCTCGGTCTGCTGGCCTTCGCCCCCCACTCCCCGGATCCTCTCGGCCTCCGGCGCCGTCAGGGCGAGGATCAACTCCGGTATCGAGATGTTCTGATTGTATTCGGCGGATCGGATGTAGACGGCCCCCGACAGCAGACTGGAACGCTCGCTTTTCAACGCATCCAGATCCACGTCGACAATCGAGAAGACCCGGCTGGGATACTCGACTCTTAACCCTGAACCGGCGATGTTGACCTGCCAGCGGGTCGGACGGAAGCCTTCCAGGAAGACCCCGCCTTCGGCATTGATGACCCCGTAGTTGGTGCGGGCCGTAAAAGCGTCGATCGACACCTGGTTGGCGGTGAATTTGAACTGGCCCTCGGCGTTGTAGAAGCTGGTGGGGAGGCTGGGGTGTGCGATCGCTCCTTGGCGCAGTCCCGCCGTCCCCACTATGCGCGGGCGATCCACAGTCCCCGTTATCACGGCGTTCAGCTGCAGCTGCCCGCCTGCAGTCCCTTCCGGCATGAAACCGGCCAGCAGCACCAGGTTGACGGTCCCGTCGGCCTTCATCGTCAAGGGGCGACGGTCCTTCAAGGTGATATCACCCTCTACTCGGAAATCGGTTTGCGGGCCGCGGAACGCCACCCTCGGAATATGCAGAGCCCCGGCGGTATATCCAATCCTCATCGGCTCGGTGTTCTGCACTTCATAGTTTTCGACCTCCAGCCGCAGCAGTGCAATGTCCGCCTGACCGACCAGGCGATCCGGCTGCTGAAGCGGACCCCGAACCTGCATTCTGCCGTCTATAATCCCGGTCAACTTGGGCAATTCCTGTCCGAGCAAAGCGAGATACGGCTCGATCGGGAGCTGTTTGAGGTCGACGGCCGCGTTGACGGCGTACGGCGCGTCCAGGCCGACGTCCCCGGTGATGTCGAAGGGCTTGCCGCGGAAGACATTCCGGAGCCGGACGGTCGCTTTCCGGCCATTCAGGTCGGCGGATAGTTGCACCTGTTCGAAGGTATACTCCTTGACCGTCACAGCAGGGGCGGAGGCCCGAACTCGAAAATTCGGGACTTGGACGCTTCCCTCTCCCTCAATGGAGAAGCTGACGGCGCCTGCCGCGTCGGTCCGTTCGCGGACCGCCTGCAGCGATTGGAGCCGGAGCCCGACCCCGCGAACGTCGAGTCGGGCAACCCGGGTGTTGAGATTAAGGACCGCCTGGCCCGACATGCTTCCGCCTGCGACTGACGCCTGGATGTCCTCGAGCAGAACCCGGTTTCCTTGAAAAGCGATTTGTGCTTTCACCAGCCCCAAGTGCTCGTCATAGATCTCCCCGTCGCGTACGGAAATCTGGCCGCCGCCCTGGTACTGGCTCAGGGCCGTTTCGTGAAAATTGACATTTCCGGATGCGATTCCGTCGACGGGCAAGCCAGGCCGGAAGAAAGGCAGGAAGCGTGCGATCGGGACGTTTTCAAGCTCAAGGTTCACGGCATTCAGTTGAGAAGACGTTTCCCCGGTCCTCAGCTTTGCCGTAACCGCCGCACGGAAATCGGGGCCTTGGATCCGGACATTTTCAAGCTCCACCCGTCCCGGCCCTACTCGCAGCGCCGCCTCGAGGTTCCCCAGGGCTTCGTTCCTGGCGTAGATATCCCGTGCTCTGATCTCGGCGGTCACATGCGGTTCTTGCGCTTCTTCGTAAAGCCTTGCTGCGAAGGCCGCCTCTCCACGGGGGTCAATCTGGTACTTGTCGATCACCTCGTTGGGTGTGAGCCCCATCAGTTGGGCCGCTTGGACCAGCTCAGCGGCATGACGCGACTGGCCGGTAAAGTCGATGTCGTAAACGCCCTCAAAGCTGATGCCGCCTGAATACTGAATGTCGCTGGTTGGCAAGCGGATGGTCCCGTCTCGCAGCAGGACCATCTCGTTCCCGAAGGAGACTCTGCTGTTGCCTTGAAACGGGATTCCAGTCGTGGATGAAGCCTGGGGCGGCGGGCCCGGAACGGTCCGGCCGCTGGCGGCAAAACCGGTGAACTGCCCCCGGTAGAAGGCTCGACCTTGCCCGGAGATCCTCGTAAAACGCGTGCCTGGCCATCCCACCGATCCGCTGAAGTCGCCGGCCCCTTCCACCCCGACCTGCTCGAGGTCCAACTGAACGAGCTGCGGCCGGAGGCTGATTCCATTGGCTGCGACTCGGAATTGAGAGCGATCGGCCTCGTCGAACTTCAGGATCCCGCGGGCCTCGACCAGTCCGGTGTACAGATTCGCCTTCAGGCGGGGCACCTGGACTTCGTGCCTGGTCATCCTGACCGTGGATTCGAGCCGCCTCAAGGGGAACTCCATGAAGACGATAAGCGGCGACTCGACCTGCCCTTCCCAACTGAAGTCGCCCCCGGTCCCGGTAAACACGCCGGTGGCCTGGGCGACGCCTTCCTCGAAAAATTCCCCGAGGTTGGGGTGTTCGATTTTCGGAACATTGGCGTTGACGCGGGTTTCGAAGCGATAAACCTTCTTTCGGATGTCGGACAAGGCGCCCCGGGCTTTGACATTGACCTGCTGCGAATCAATGTCGACGGATGGGAGGCGGACGGCGTTGTCATAGAGCTGAAAAGCGATCTTGCCCGTGGCGTCGTCCAGGCGGAAATCAGCGATGGCGATGTCGAGCGCGGACAGGTCGAGGGTGCCGGCGTAGTGGCGGTCCGGGGCCTCCTGATAGAGCCACCGGCCATCCAGTCCGCCCTCGGCAGTCTCAACGTGGACGGGGCGGTCGTGAAAGAGGATCAAACCGTCCACCATGTCCAGCCGTCTGATGGCTAACCGCGTAACCGAGAAGGGTTTGCCGCCCGGTTTTTTGACTCGCTCTGTAAAGACGTTCGCCAGGTTGAGACGTCGGTTGGCTTCCTCGATGATCCTGATCCGGGGGGACTTGAGGTAGAGCTTGTCGAGTGAGACGGCGGGCCTGAAGAGCCGTGTGATGTCGTAATCCAGGAAGATCCGGTCGATGTGGATGGCCGGCTGCCGAGGTTCGGCCAGGCTATAGATCTTGAAGTTGGAGATCTCGAATTCGCTGGTGAGAAGCCGAACGTCGACGCGGTCAAGAGTCACCCGCATCGTGAAACGGCGTTCCAGGTAGCCCTTGATCTCCCGTCGCACCATCCGGTCGAAGCTGTCGCTCTCGACATAGATCAGTCCGCCGATGATAAGAACGGCGAGCAGACACAGGATAGCGCCTACTCCAATCTTGATGATCCGGCGCAGCATTAAGTGACCCCGAAACCCTCGCAATACGTAAATCTTAGCAGAAAAGCGGAGGGTGCGGGGCGGGCCATTCCTGCCGCTCGTCACCCCAGGACTTCCCTGCTGTGCTTCAGCTGCCTTCGCCGGTAAGATAAAGTGACAGAAAAGCTAATGGGTGCAGAATTATTGACAAGATTTCGGTATGATGTTTATGATTTGACACCCTTGGGAGACGTAACTCAAAGACCGAATTCGGCGGGTAGAGGTGAGATAGAGCTTTCTTTCGCCAGCGAACTGCGGTACCTGGACATTGTGCAGTGCGTTTCGGACAGTATCACCAGGATGCTGAGTTTCGATGACGATACCCGGTATTGGGTGGGGATGTCTGTTCGTGAGTCGGTGACGAATGCCATCCTCCATGGGAACAAAATGGACGAGGGGAAGCGGGTGTGGGTCCGCTTCGCGTTGGATCCTGACCGCCTCATCATATATGTCCGGGATCAAGGGGCGGGTTTTGATGAGTCCAAGCTCCCGAACCCTCTGGACCCCAAGAATCTGCTCCGACCAAGCGGCAGAGGAATTTTCTACATCCGTACTTTCATGGATGATGTCCGTTACACGGTCCTTCCCGAAGGGGGGATGGAGGTCCGGATGGAAAAGCGGCTCAACCACAAAGTGAAGAGTGACCAAGAAGGAGAGGGAAATGCGAATTGATACTCGAACGTCTGATGGCATCACCGTTCTCGATGTGCACGGCAGGATCACGATTGGTGAAGGGAGCGTGGAAATGCGCAATAAGCTCCGCGAGTTGTTGCAGGCTGGTAAGAAGGATATCCTGCTGAATCTGGGCGATGTCAGTTACGTGGACAGCTCGGGGATCGGCGAACTGGTCAGCTGCTACACCACAGTCACTAACCAGGGAGGCCGCCTGAAGTTGCTTCATCTGACCAAGAAAGTTCAGGAGCTTCTGGCCATCACCAAGCTTCTGACCGTTTTTGAAAGCTATGAAGACGAGAAGAAGGCGATAGCCAGCTTCTCGAAGTAAAATTGGCACGAGACAATCTTTACGTAGTTGACGGAGAGCGAAAGGTCCCTTTTCTGCGCGGGATGATCACTCACTCCCTCGTGGAACGAGGGTTGAGCTTTGAGGATGCGTACGAAGTTGCCGGTGCCGTTCGAGAACGCATCAAGCAGCGCAAGGTCATCGAGAAAAAGGACCTTACCCTCCTCATCCAACACGTCGTCGAAGAGAAGTTCGATAAGAAGTACGTAGCAGGAATCACTCCCGGAGGTGTTGTCCCGCCTGCAATTCTCGTGAAGGGCCAACACCTCAACCTTCCCTTCAGCAAAGGTTTGCTGGCTCAATCCCTCCAGGCTTCGGGTCTTGAGCCCTCGGCTGCCTATGAAGTTTCACGTGAGATCGAGAGTCTGCTGGCGCGCCGCGGGCTGCAGGAGATCAAGCGCGATGAGCTGCGCCGCGTCATCTACGAGACCATCGTACGCAAATACGACGCGAAGTTCGCCGAGCGCTACCTGCTCTGGAGATACTTCAAGGCGCCTGACAAACCGTTGGTTATCCTGTTCGGCGGCGCGACCGGCGCCGGCAAGAGCACCGTCGCCACCGAAGTCGCCCACCGCCTCGGTATCCAGCGGATTCTGGCAACCGACACGGTCCGGCAGATCATGCGGACCATGGTGTCGCGGGACCTGCTGCCCGCCATTCATTACTCCTCATACGAGGCCTGGCGCGGCCGCGTCTCCATCGGTGTGGACCCCGATACGGCGGTAATTGAAGCGTTCCGTGAGCAGGCGACCCGGATTCTCGTCGGCGTACGCGCGATGATCGAACGCGCCATTCACGAGAATTTCAGCATGATTGTCGAGGGTGTCCACCTGGTCCCCGGCCTGGCTCAGCTGGAACGTTTTGCCGATGACGCTTACATCGTCCCCCTCGTCATATCGAC
The DNA here is from genome assembly GCA_041946865.1 of Acidobacteriota bacterium. Classification (GTDB taxonomy): domain Bacteria; phylum Acidobacteriota; class UBA6911; order RPQK01; family RPQK01; genus RPQK01. The sequence continues at coordinate 13,011 of JBHGBF010000187.1, forward strand.
CCTGGACCGGGAAGCTTATCTGGGACGCTTTCCCATACGCCAGCGCGAGTCAGAGAATCGGACCAGCGAACGCTACCGCCAGAACTTTGAGAACATCTTGAAGATCCAGGACTATATCCTGGAAATGGCGGAGCACTACGACATCCCGATCATCGAGAATTTGCACCTGGACCAGACCGTCGCCTCCATCCTGACGGTCATCACCAACGCCCTGCGCGAGAAGCTGCAAATCAGTGGAAAAGAATTAGTGGAAAGGGTTTTGTAAGGCCGTCCCCCAAACGCTGCCAAGGTGCCAGGGGCGACATACAAATTGCGTGCGGCTCTTTGGAACCACGCGCTAATTCATACAATTACGGTAACTTAGCAGGCAGTAGCAGGTTGGCGAAAATCGTCTTGCGCCGGGCGCCGCTTTGCTGTTCCCCTTCGGGGAACGGGCGTACACACCAAATTACCCAGGGTAGC
>JBHGBF010000188.1:0-11458 GCA_041946865.1 Acidobacteriota bacterium
CAGCCACACAGCAGCGGTTCCTGTTGATTCATCTGTATACTTTCGCCAAAGTCCAGGCGCGCCCGTCGGGAGACGGGCGTCCTTTTCCCTAGAAGTTCAGCTTCAAAGCGAACTGCAGCTGGCGCATCGGATCGGTGCCTCCGTAGGCCGTCGACGTGATGCGCCCGGCGTTGGTGTTCAGGTTACCCGGGATGCCGATCTCCGCATCCGGCTGTCCGAGGTTAACGTGGTTGAACAAGTTGAAGACCTCGAAGCGGAATTCGAGATTGGAGACCTCGGTGAAGTGGAAGTGTTTAAACAACGAGGCGTCGGTTCTCCAGTAACCCGGGCCCGTCAAGGTGTTGCGTCCGATGTTGCCGAAGCGTCCGACCTGTGGTCGTGCAAACACACTCCCGGGTGAACCAATCGGGGTTGTATTGAACCAGTTGTTTTGATCGCCAATGATCTCCACATCGCCCAGCACGTCCGGACGGCAGGGGCCGACATCACGATCCGCGCCGCAGTCGCGGTAGGACGGGGTAAAGGGCAGACCGCTCTGGATCGTGGTCGTCGAATTGATCTGCCATCCGCCCAGGATCAGGTCGGCCATGCGGCCCATGTCGCTGGCGAAGCGACGGCCTCGGCCGAAGGGCAATTCCGCCAGTTGCGTGAACACGAAATTGTGACGGCGGTCCCAGTCCGGCCGGCCGCGGCTGACCGAGGGATCAACCACAAAGTAATCGCCACCTTCCTGGGTGACCTTCTGCCACGTGTAGTGTGCCAGCACCGAGTAGCCTTCCGAAAACCGCTTGTTCAGCTTCGTCTGAAAGGAGTCATAATGGTTATCGGCGCAGTTGCAGAAAAAGGAGATGCTCTGCGTCCAGCCAAACCTGCTGAAGAAAGGCTTTCGCTGATCCTGGCTCAGGGTGGGGAAACCCTCGATAGTTGCCTGATTCACGTTGAAATCCGGACCATCGCCGGCGAATACGTGCGTTCCCTTATTTCCCACGTAACCTGCCTCAATCGACAAACTCGGATTCAGCTGGTGCTGAACCATCAAGTTGTAGGCGTCGACTGTCGGCAGGCGCTGCTTATCGGGCAGAGCAAAGGCAAAGACGCCCGGAGGCAGGGGGAACCGGCCGTTAGGCGGAACCGCAGGAAAAACAGGAGCAGGTGGACCCTGGGCCAGTGTGAAAACGCTCTCGAAGTTGTTCGGCGCATCCAGCTCCTGTGCGGAAAGGACGGGGAGGTTCTGGGTCACTGAATGACCGAACAGCGAGCCGAAGACACCGATATCGTAACTGCGTCCGTAACCGGCGCGGATGACGGTGCTGTCGGTCGCCTGATAAGCAATACCCAGACGCGGCGCCCAGTTCAGGCTGTTCTCGACATTGCCGGCCAGATCGATGTCCCCGACTCCCGCCACCATGATCTCCCCGGTCGACAGGTTCAAGAACCCGCCGTTCCCCGGCTCATTGATCGTCTGGGGATTGATGATGTCCAGCCGCAGCCCGTAACTGAGAGTGAGTTTCTGGGTTACGCGCCAGGTGTCTTGAGCATAGTAGAAATGTCGCCACTGGCGTTCGCGGGCATTCGTGCTCGGGCTGACGTACCGGGTGAAGCGCGATACTTCGCCCAGCAGGAAGGTTGCCAGGCCCAGACCACCGCCTTCCGGACCGCGGGTCACGTCAGGACGGAAGGTGAACTCGCCCGAACGGTGCCGGTCGCTTGGCACGCGCAGGTTGTAGGCTCGACGGACGTCCGTCCCGAATTTGACCTGGTGGTTGCCGGCGATTTTCAGGATGTTACCCACCCACTGAAACTGCTTCTCGTCCTGATCCAGGGGGCAGTTGCAGCGGTTAACGCCCAGGCCGGATCCGAAGTTGAACCCGCCGACGGGTCCTTCCACGAAGCCGGCAGGCAGGCCGCTGTACGTCGTGTCGTCAAGGTTGACCCCCGGAATACCGACCTGCTCGCCGGTCTTCTGCCCGAAGTCAAACGGAAGCACGTTGACCTTGTACCAGAACCAGCCGAAGCGAAAGTCGCTGATCCACGTCGGCGTCATGCTGTAATCAAAACCGGTTGCCAGGCTGTGGTTACGCACATCGGATACGCCTCCCAGGGAGACCAGCTCCGCCCCGCCTCCAGCGCCGAAAGCCGTCGGGCCGTCTCGTTCAAAGTCCGCCAGACTGTAGCGGCCAAAGAGGTTGAAGTTTTCGGACATGCGGCCGTCCAGCCGGACGTCAAACGTGTTGTTGTCGAACTTTTCGATGCCGGAAGCCACGAAGTTGTCGCGGATCCCGGGACGGGTCGGCTGAGGAATCAGCTGCAGGATGGCCAGGGCCTGCGGCGAAAGCCGGGCCTGCGGAATGATGTTGCCCGCAAACTGGGTCCGGTTTGCAGGCACGCCGCCGGCTGGATCAAAAATGTTCACACCGTACTCGCTCAGGTCTCCCGTCCGCGCCAGCGCCGTCGGGACCGTCAGAAGGCGAGAACCTCCCACTTTGCTCCGCAGCCCCTGGTAGTCGCCGAAGAAAAAGAACTTGTCCTTGATGATCGGACCGCCGAACGAGCCGCCGAACTGGTTGCGCAGAGTCGCGGGGATGAAACGGCCGGTCTCCGCATTCGGCTCTGACTGGGCAAACGGGTTGCGCGCCTGCCCCCAGTCGCTCTGGCGGAAGTCAAAGGCACTGCCATGAAATGCGTTCGTTCCCGATTTTGTCTGCACTGACACGACACCGGCGATCGCCTGACCAAACTCTGCATCATAGTTCTGGGACGTAATCTTGGTTTCGCCGATCGCCTCGAAGTTGGGGTTGATGACGATGATGCCGAGAATCGGATCGCGGTTTTCAGTCCCGTCCAGTTGGTAACCGGTGCCGCTGAAGTGCTGTCCGTTGACCATCGTCTGAATCGAGCCCTGCGGGTTTTCGCTGGCCGCATGCTGCCAGCCCAACTGCTGTGTCCCCGGGGTCAAAAGGATGAACTTGGTGAAGTTGCGGTCCAGGATCGGCAGATCCGTGATCTGCCTGTCGTCAAAAGTTGTCGCTACGTCCGCACGGTCCGTCTTTAACAGCTGGCTCTCGGTACTTTCGACTGTAATGATCTGATCCGCACCACCCGGCTGAAGCATCACGTCGACGTGACTGTCGGTGTCCACACTGACGTTGACCCGCTCGATAACCGCCGCCTGAAATCCAGTCAGGGTCACCTTGACGCTGTAAACACCGGGGAGCAAGCGATCCTTGACGTAGTTACCCGAGTCATTCGTAATCACTTCGACCGTTGTCCCGCGCCGCACGTCGGTGATGGTCACCGTCGCACCGGGAACCACTCCTCCCGAAGCGTCGGTCACGGTCCCACTGATACTGCCGTAGACCGCTTGCGCCATCGCCTGTGTTGAGAGAACCGGGACCACCAACACGAGCGCAAACAGCAGAATCAGGAGTCTGCCTCTTTCCATACGACCTCCCTTTCGAAAGAACAGATGCTCCACTGCAAATCCCGCCTGAAGGCGACCACGCCTAACCATTCACGGGACTTGCTCACATTGGAAAAATGGTTTTGGGGCCCATGCCGGGCCATTGAGCCGAGAGGGGGGAGGGACAGTCTGCGAAGCGGGGATCTCGGGAACCAACCTGCGAGCCGGCCGTGCCGGCGACACCGCCAAAATCCGGGCTCGAGACGTAAGAACCTCCACCTTTCCTTGGGATGCCTTGCCTCCACTAAAACACTTTCCCGGCGGCGTTGTCAAGTTTGGTGATAAACTGATATTACTTTGCCGATGTGTTAAACGACGGCGCGGGCGCACCGTTTGCCTTGGACCGGATGGCCGGTCCGTTCTGGCGCAAGTTTGAGAAGGTTATGATGCCGCTTTTGCTTGTCGTAATGGCCGCCTCGCTGGCCGAGAGCGAGGCGGTCGCCCACATACAAACGCTGCTCCAAACTGGTAAACCCGAGCAGGCCCTCACGGAAATCGGGAAGCTGGACGGCGCGGCCAGGAACCAGCCCCTGCTCAAACACCTCGCGGGACTCGCGCTTTACCAGAAAGGCGATTATGAGCAGGCGATCGAATATCTGACCGCGTCCTTCGCGCAGACTCCCAAAGGAGTGGCCCGGCGTCTTCAGGCTGCCCACCTTCTCGGTATGTCCCATTACTTCCTCGGCCACGTCTCGGAGGCTCTTCCCTTCCTCACTGAAATCGAGGGCTCCTCCTTTGACACGTCCGAAACCCAGTACCTGCGCGGCGTCTGCCAGCTCCAGCTCCACCGGGTCGACGACAGCAGAAAGACCTTCGCCCGGATGTTCTCGCTTCCTGCCGAGTCGGCGGCGTCCCACCTGATCAATGCCCAGATGATGATCCGCCAGCAGCTGGAAGAGCTCGCGGTTCCTGAGCTCGAGAAAGCGCTGGCGCTCGACCCGAAACTGCCGCAGGCCCATTTCCTCCTCGGCGAGATGGCCATCTACAAAGCGCACATCGACCGCGGAATCCAGCTATTGCAGAAGGAGATCGCGCTCAACCCCGGATTTGCCATGGCGTACTACCGGCTGGGAGAAGCCTATACCCGGCAGCTGAAGTGGGATGAAGCTGTCTCACCGCTTCAAAAGTCGATCTGGCTGAACCCGTTCTTCAGCGGTCCCTTTATCGTTCTGGGAAAGGTCTACTTGAAGAAGGGCGATCTGGAGAACGCCGAGAGCATGTTGAAGCGAGCACTTGCTATGGACGTCAACAACTATTCAGGACACCATCTTCTGGCCCAAGTCTATCAAAAAGCCGGCCGCCATGAAGAGTCCCGCAAGGAGCTCCAGACGGCCGAGCGCCTGCGCTCGAATTCGCAACCTTAAAGCTTCCACGTATTGACACGAATTTCACGAATTAGCACGAATTCGAACCATGACGCGCACACTGTTCATTCTGGCCTGCAGTCTTGTCGGCGCGAACCTGCTCAACGGGAAGGGATTCAACATCTGGTTCACAGATGTGACCAAGGAAGCGGGCCTCGTTGATCCGATCGTCTATGGCGGCATCGACAGGAAGCAGTACATCATCGAGACGAACGGCTGCGGGGTCGCATTCACTGACTTCGACAACGATGGCTGGATCGACATCCTGACCCTGAGCGGCTCCCGGCTCGAAGGCGTTTCTCACGCGAGCCAGGCGCCCACCGGCAAGGTTTATCTGAACCAGCGCAACGGGACGTTCAAGGATGTGACTGCCCGATCGGGCCTGAACAGTCCTGGCTGGGCGTCAGCGGTGACCGTCGGCGACTACGACAACGACGGCTGGACAGACCTGTTTATAACTTACTGGGGTCACAACCACCTCTATCGGAACCTCGGGAAGTGGGAGACCTCGGGCCTCCTTTTCGAGGACGCGACAGACCGGGCAGGTCTGAGCCGCCCGGAAATTCGCTGGGGCTCCGGCTGCGTTTTCGTCGATTACGACCGCGATGGCGACCTGGACCTCTTCGTCGCCAACTATCTGAAGTTTGACTTGCGGACGGCGCCGACACCCGGGAAGGGACCAAACTGCTTGTGGAAGGGGGTCCCCGTCAATTGCGGCCCCAGGGGTTTGCCGACCGACACGAACCTGCTGTACCGAAACCGGGGAGATGGGACTTTTGAGGACGTGTCCGGAACGAGCGGTGTCGCGCTCGTCGAGGGAAGGTACGCCATGACGGCCTTGGTGACGGACTACAACAGCGATGGGTGGCTCGATATTTATGTGGCCTGTGATTCAACTGCCTGCATACTCTACCGCAACAACCGCGACGGCACATTTACCGATGTCGCTCTGGAGGCGGGAGCGGCTTACAACGAGGATGGCCAGTCGCAGGCGGGCATGGGAGTGGCGACAGGCGACTATGACGGCGACGGCCTGCTCGACATCTTCAAGACTCACTTCGCCGACGACTTGCCGGTGCTTTACAGGAACACCGGGTCGGGCTACTTTGAAGACGCCTCGCGGGCAGCGGGATTCGATCACACGCGGTACGTCCAGTGGGGAACCGGGCTTGCCGATCTGGACAACGACACATGGCCTGACGTTTTCACGGTGGCCGGCAATGTCTATCCCGAAGTCGAAGCTCGTCTGAAGGAGTATCCGCATCGCAACCCACGACTTGTGTACCGGAACCTCGGGAACGGGAGGTTCCAGGATGTCAGCAACCAGGTGGGACCTGCCGTTCAGTCACCCTATTCCAGCCGCGGATGCGCGTTCGGCGATTACGACAACGACGGCGACATCGACATCCTCATCATGAACATGAACGAGCCGCCCCAACTCTTGCGCAACGAACATGTTGCCCCGAGCCGCGCCGGTAACAACTGGTTGAAGCTGCACCTGGTCGGAACCCGTTCTAACCGGTCGGCGATCGGGGCCCGGGTCCGGCTCTGGATCGGGCAACGCGTGCTGGTTCAGGAAGTAAGCAGCCAGGCGAGTTATTACTCGTCAAACGACCCGCGCCTGCACTTCGGCCTGGGCCCCGCGACTTCCGTAGACCGTGGGGAGATCCGTTGGCCCAACGGCAATGTTCAGATCCTCCACCAGATGAAGGCCAACCAGACCCTCACTGTCAAGGAGACGGCTCGAGACTTAGGGAAAATCTCCCTGGTGCCTGTTTCTCGCTGTCGGGTCGCCTGCCTGCCGCAAAGCCCTGCTATTGCTTTTTTGCTTGAAGCCAGAGGGGTATCTCGTCAAAGCTGGCCGCAGACTTGCATGCTCCTCCTCAACGACGTTTTGATGACCAGGAGGGTGTGATGTACTGGCCCAGAACCGACCATGAAAAAGACCGCTACTGCTCACGGTGCGGATGCAAACTCTGGCCGTGGGACACGCAATGTCCGAATACCGGGTGTCGCCAAGGGAAGCTGGTAGTCGTGACTGAATACGACCGCAGGTTTCTGGCGGAGTTGCGGATCAAATGGTAAAGCGATTTACGGTTGACGATTGACTCCTGGCGATGGTGGAGGGACTCTCAATCCAACGGTGTGAAGATCGGCAAGTTCTTTGATTCGAATAGTCAATCGTCAATCGTCAGTTTCTTGTGGCTCTCGGATCAACTTTACGCCCCTGATCCCGGGCTTGTTGGGCTTCCGCCTTTCGGCCCAGTTGATCAAGGGCGGCGGCAAGCTGGTAATACGCTTCGGCGTTGTCCGGGTCGAGGCGGATAGCGGCCTGAAACCGCTCCACTGCCGCTTCCAGTTCTCCTTCCTTCAGTCGAGCTGTCCCGGTGTTCAGCGCGAAGACCGCGGCCTGCAGGCTGGATTTCTTCCGGTTAAGTCGGGCCGCTTCGGCGAATTCCTTTTGTGCCCGCACCCGGTCGCCCTTTTGCCGGAGGGCATTGCCGAGGGTATTGTGAATTTCGGGTGCGTCCGGCGCATATTTCAAGGCCTCGGTAAACGCTTGAATAGCCTCGTCCAGTTTTCCCTGCTGTTGCAGCACGGTGCCCAGAGCGTACAGAGCTTCGGCATAGCCGGGTCTGCCGTTGGCGGCGGCGCGGAAAGCGGCGGCGGCGTCTTCCAGCTTCGACTGCTGCAAAAGAATGACACCCAGCGTGTAATGGGCCTCGTGAAGCGAGGGCCGCAGCGTGATTGCCTGCCGGAGCTCAGCAGCGGCGGCTTCGAGCTGGTCCTGGTTCTTCAAGGCAAGCCCCAGGTTGTAACGCGCTTCGGCGCTGTCGGGAACCATCTCGACCAGGTTTCGATACACTTCCACCGCCTGAGCAAAATCTCCCTTCTGAAGGAGCGCCATTCCCAGGTTGTGGTGCGCCGCGATATTTCGCGGATCGGTATTCAACACTGCCCGGAAGGCGGCTATGGCGCCCTCCGGATCACGTTTTCGCACCAGGGCCAGGCCGAGATCGTTCTGCGCCTGGGTGAAACCCGGCTTTAACTCTATGGCTTTTTTCAATGCGGCTACCGCTTCATCCAGCTGAAAGCTGTCCTGAAGCGCCAACCCGAGGGCATGGCAGGCTTCACCGCTGGCCGGATCAAGCGCCGTGGCTTTTCGAAGCGCCGCGACCGCCTCGGGAAACTTCCCGGCCTTCCTCTGTGCAAGACCCAGGTAATAGTGGGCCTGAGCGTGCTGAGGTATTAGCGTGACGGCTGATTCGAGCGCTCTCGCCGAGGAATCCGCGTCGCCCAGGAACCAATAGGCAGTGCCCAGATAATAGTAAGCAAGGCCATGGTCCGGGCGAAGGCGAAGAGAGGTTCTAAACTCCTGGACGGCATCCGCCAGTTTTCCCTGGGTGCCGAGAACGAAGCCCAGCTGGAAATGCGCGTCGGCGTGGTTCGGATCGAGCTTGAGCGCCTCACGCAACTGTTCGATCGCCGTCTCGGGCTGACGTTTCTCCATGGCTTGGAGCGCAGAACGATACAGTTGCTCGGCTTTGCTTTGGTAAGGCCGCGCGGCGACCGAGAGGCAGACGAAGACCAGGCAGACCGCTGCAAGTAGTCCACAGAGCCCGGCCCGGCGCGACGTGCTTCGCGCGACTCTCTCAGATTTTGGCGGCGGCCCGTCTTTCATCCTGCCACCCTGGTGCTCTGTTGCGGAAATCGGTTGACCTTCCCGGGGGTCCGTCAGGACCGACACGTTCGCGGGCCAAGGTTCGCGCATGACTGCTAGCTGTCCCCTTCCCTCACCACCATGATCTTATTGACTGGGAGGTTGGCGAGCTTATCCACCTGGCCGCTGGGCCAGCGTATTTCGAGCGATCTCACGGTCGTCACTTTTCCAAGGCCGAAGTGAACGCGCAGATCGTTTTGCGAGCAGTAACTTCCCCCGCTTCTGACCTCCGCCATCTGGCTTCCCTCCTCGGTCGAGCAGATCAGGCGAGCGCCGATGCCGCTGCGATTCGATTTCCTGCCGACGGTCTTGACCACGATCCAGTTGTTGCCCGTCGTCGAATCGCATCTGAGGAGCTCGGGATAGTCGTTGACGGTATTGATCACGACATCGATATCGCCGTCGTTGTCGTAATCTCCAAAGGCACAGCCCCTGGCAGCCGAAGGCTGCGTAACGGGGCCACCGATCTGTTCGGACACATCCTCGAAAGAGCCGTTCTGCAGGTTTCGATACAGGACCTTGCGTTGGGCGTACCCGGCCTCCGTCGTCAGTTTCTCGACTTCCGGATAAACATGCCCGTTTACCAGGAAGACGTCCAACCACCCGTTGTTGTCGAAGTCCACGAAACCGCAGCCCCAGCCGAGCCACCTGGTGTTGTGCCCCAAGCCGGCCGGGAAGGTCATGTCCTCAAAAGCCGTGTCGCCAAACGTCCCGGTTATGTTCCGATAGAGGGTCGAGGTGTCTCCGGAGAAGTTCGTTTTGAAAATGTCGAACCAGCCATCCCGATCATAATCGCCGGCCGACACGCCCATCCCGGCCTGAGGTTTGCCGTCGACACTGAAGGCGCAGCCCGCCTCTACGCCCACATCCGTGAACGTCCCGTCGGCATTGTTCCTGTACAGGGCCGCCGGCGCGGAGTCATTGGCGACGTAGATGTCGGGCCAGGAGTCGTTGTTGAAATCGGTAACCAGGACGCCCAGACCATAGGTTCCCTGGGTCTCGGTAATGCGTGCTTTTTGGGAGACGTCTGTAAAAGTCCCGTCCCCGTTGTTCCGGTAGAGCGCATTGACGCCGCCGGTCAGGCCGGGCGGGCCGCAGGCGACCAGGACTCCCTTGTACAGGCAGGGACCGGTTTCGGGCAGCGGAGCGGTTTTCAAATCGAGGTCGATATAACTGGCCACGAACAGATCCAGATCGCCGTCTTTGTCGTAGTCAAGAAAAGCAGATCCGGTTGCCCAGCGCGTCCGGTTTTTGGCCACACCTGCCTTCAGGGCAACGTCGGTGAACCTGCCGTTCCCCTCGTTGCGATAAAAGGCGTTGTCACCGAAGTAGGCGACGAAAATATCTTCGTCACCATCGTTGTCGTAATCGCCGACACACACGCTTTGTCCCCATCCCGTTTTTCGGACTCCGGCCGAGGAGCTCGTGTCCTCAAACGTCCCGTCACCCTTATTGCGGTAGAGGCGATTAGTGGGAGTATCGTCCGCGGGAGGCCCATCCAGTCGGGTCCCGTTCACCTGGAGAATATCCAGCCAGCCGTCACCGTCGTAGTCGATAAAGGCAATACCGCAGCCGGTCGTCTCGAGCAGATAACGGTTTCGCCTCTCATCGCCGAAAGTCGTTTTGTGCTTGATCCCGGCCTGTTTCGCAACCTCGACGAACCGTATTCCCATTTTCGGAAGCGAGGAGCCCATCAGGAGCAACGCGAGCAGGAAAAACCAAGGCATAACTCAAGAGGGAAAGACGAAGGTAACGGGGGCGGGGTTTCAGATCCGCCGTGACAGCAAACGTCCTGCCTGGTTGTGCCCGAGCAAGATTGATGATGTTACAAGCAGGCAGGATACGCGATCCCGGGAATCAAGGGACCGGCCGCCGTTCCCACTTCAGATTGTGGCGCTTCAGATCTTCCAGGTAGCGGATCAGCTCGGATTCCGAGAAGAGATTGTGCTCGATGAAGTAGCGGCCCAGGCGCTTCTGGCTAGTCTCCTGATGACGGAGCAGCATGTTGAGCTGAAAGGAATTGACCAGGCCGCGACGAAGGAGTATGTCACCCAGGCGTTCGCCTTTCTTACGTTCCGCCAGAAGGATCCGAACCTCGTTTTCTGAAAGCCAGCCCCAACGGCGAGCGATTTCCCCTAGCGCTTCCCGCTGGTGGCGTTGCCAGACCAGCGCGGCGATCAGCGTCTTCCAGTTGACCACGCCGGAGAAGTACAGGTATTCACCCGTCCGCACGGACCAGTGGGGGACCATGCTCGGATCGTAAATCCGCCCGTTCCCTGCCTTGGCGCCAGGTGGAGTCCAAACGGTCTCGCGAGGTTTCTTACCCGAAGGCCGATCGAAACCCGCGGTAACTCCCTGACTGTGCACCGGCCCGGAACGCAAGGCCAGGTGGCGCGCCAGCTTCTGGTAAGCCTCGCTGGCCTCTCTGAACTGGCGGGCGTAGACGGCCCGGACGGAATCCGCCTGATCGGCGAAACGATCCGGATGGGTCGCCAGGGCTTTTCGCCGGTACGCCTGCTTGAGGTGGGAATTATCGAGGTTCAGAAGAAACTCCTGGTCGACGACCAGATCCCCGCCAAACAATACCTGGCAGGCCCGCCGCAGGTCATCGAAATGATACATCTGTAACATTTTTAATTGATGTTGCAGTAGAAGGCAACCACGCTCCCTGCTCTCTGACCGCTGTCCGGTTAATACAGCACAGTCGTTTTATGCTACTCCCTGGGTCTGTCATCGGATGGTTTCTACGCGCCGGCCAACCGGTGGTCGAATCTTTTCACCAGGAGGCATGGCGTCGGAAAGGGCCGACCCGGGTGTGGCTCAAACCCATAAAATGTGACGGCCTTTCAGGCCATGGACTTTGGCGAAAGTATACAGATGAATCAACACGAACCGCCGCTGTGTGGCTGTATC
>JBHGBF010000189.1:0-11356 GCA_041946865.1 Acidobacteriota bacterium
CAGCGTGATACAGCCACACAGCAGCGGTTCCTGTTGATTCATCTGTATACTTTCGCCAAGTCCAGGCCCCGGCTCTGCCGGGGATATTTACCGGTCCGGGGCCGGCTTCCCGGCCCAGCGTTTATCCCAGTCGGTTCCGCGGGCTGGTCTTGGGACGGTGTTGACGTCGGCGTAAATTATCGTGTCTGCATCCGCCCCGTAAGGTCCCTGCAGTACCTCCTTGCCGTCGGCATCGACCAACAGGGAGCATCCGATGCAGTTCCAGTCCTTCCAGGGTCCCGCTGTCATCTTTCCTACATTGCTCACACCGGCAATCCACATGTTGAATTCGCGAGCCACAGTCTGATAAGGCCGGCGCCAGGTGTCCCCGTAGGGATTGCGCCGGTTGTCATGATCGGGTGGCACCGCCCAGGCCGACGGAGACAGGATGATGTCGGCGCCCATGTACCCCAAAGACCGAAGCAGGGTGTAGTGAGCTGTTGTCGCATCGGCACAGATAAGCAGGCCGAGGGTTCCGTACTCGGTGCGGCACACGTTCAGCCTGTCTCCCTGCGCGTAGAGATTGTGCCCGATGTCCAGTTCGTTCAGTTTGCGATGACGAATCAGCAACTCGCCTTTCGGGTCGATGAGGACTGCCGAATTGAACACCTGGTTTCCGTCTCTCTCCGTCAGTCCGGCGCAGGCATAGACCCGATTCTCGGCAGCGGCCTTCATCAGACGCCGGCAGGTCGCGCCGCCTGGAATCGGTTCCGCCCCGCTCGTTGCCGAGGGATGAGTCCACCCGAGGTCCATGGCTTCTGGCAAAACCACAATGGCAGCGCCGTGGCGGGCCGCTTCTCGGATGCGGGCCTCCGCGCGGTCCAGGTTCTTCTCTTTTTCCCCGCCTTCGACGAGCATTTGGACCAAGGCCAGCTTGAAACTCCTTTTCAGCATTGGGCCCTCCTGTTCCCCCGCATAGCAACCGAGCCACCCGGAAATAGCTATGAGCACACCCCAGACTGTCAACATAGACGCGATCCTCCGGCTTGGCGAGTATATCTTCGAGGTGCCGCAAAAGCGAGCGCCGGAGGGAATCAGGAAGTCACAGGTACTGCCTTTCCGCCTGTCGAATCGCCTGGTAGCGGGCGAAGACCGTCCGCTCGTCCTCCATGCCAAGGAAGTATTTCCAGGAGCTGCCCCGAAACGTGTGGGCGAGCATTTCTCTCCCGTGTCGAAAGACAAACAGGGGATCATGCAGGAAGGCCTTCGGGAAATGACGGAGCTTGATCCAGCGTTCTGCCTTCCAACGCAGGAACTCGATTTCCTCGCACGACAGGTGCTCGGTACGGACCACGGCGGTTGTCCCGTCATATTCCTCGACGGCGCGGATGACAATGAGATTGCGCTTTTCGAAATCCCTCGTCATCGGGGTTCCCGGGTAGGGGGTGGGGTGTTGGATGTAGGGCCAGTCAACGTACCTTCTCGCGAAATCCAGGTTCGCCTGAATCGATCGGCGAGTATCGCCCGGGTTACCGACGATCAGACCTCCGACGACCCAGATTCCATTACGATGCAGCCATTCGATGGCCTGAATCGTTGCGTTCTGCTTCTGTCCGCTGGCTCCTCGCCGTGTGTTCTTGGCCGAGGCGCGCAGGAACTTCAAGTCCTCTTCCAGGATGTTCTCGATTCCCAGGAAAGCGTATTTGAAGCCGGCGCGTTGCATCAGGGGCGCCAGTGTCGCCCCATGCCTGGCGATCGAGGAGGTCATCGCCTGGACGAAATACTCCAGCCGATTCAGACCCGAATCGATGATCGCCTGGCAAAGCTGCTCAAACCGGTGGACGTTGAGCATGATGTTGTCGTCCACAAGGAAGATGGTTCGGGCGCCATGATCGCGGGCATCTCGGATATCGGCCAGGACGCGGTCGATCGGGTAAGTGTGAAAATTCCGGCCCCGCATTTCTATGATCGAGCAGAAGCTGCAGTCGTACGTGCAGCCGCGGGAGGTCTCGACCACATCGATCGGGCGGCCGAGAATGGTGTAACCGCCGAGAACGCGGGCATCCCGCCGGGGGAGCTTGATATCGTTGAGGACGTCAGCCGGTCGCTGAGGATTCTGAACAAAGCGATCGCCTTGGCGGAAGGACAGGCCCGCAATGCCCCCGAAAGGGCCGCCGCCTTCAAGTGCGCGCAACAATTCCGAAAAACACCTTTCACCTTCTCCGCGAACGATATAATCGACCACAAGAGGAGAGGCGCAGGCGTACGCTTCGGGCGCCAGGCTGGGGTCAAATCCGCCGACCGCAATACGCGCAGCCGGCCGCGCCGCTCGAACCAACTCACAAATCTTCAGCGCCGTCTTGCGCTGGAAAGTCATGACCGACAGGCCGACGATGTCCGGCTGCAGCTCGGCCAGCAGCCGTTCCACCGTCTGGCGTACCCTCTGCTGAACCAGGATCAGATCGGCCACTGCAACCTCGTGTTGCGGGTCGATGTTGCCGGCCAGGGAGGTCAGAGCGCCGTTGGGCATTCGAATGGCCAAGGCGGGCATATGCTCAAAAGAGTCGGGCATGGAAAGAAGCAGGATTCGCATAGAGAGTCCGTTCCTTCTTTGCGGGTCGTGGGGCTTACCCTTAGTGTCGCCGAAGTGCGCCTCAAGTAGTAGTCGTCGAAGCGCCCACAGAGGCCCCTGATCCGTCGATAAGGAGGCCTTAGCCACGGCTCTGTGCCAACGAACGGTACAAGCGAGGTCCTTGCTACCTCGCGCTGAGGCAAGTCCGGAGCGGGTTTCACGCGTAGGGCCGGGGCGAGACCGTGTCTCGACGCGACTCGTGAACCGGGTGCTGCAAATCCGTCGATGGCTCATTCCAGTCTGGCCTTTGCTCCTGTTCGAGCACCGCTCCTCTCGCGTGCCAGACCTGTCTTCAGGTCCGTTAGGACCGGACGGATTACGGGAGGCCAGCGCTCTCTTGACGCGACCCGGCGCTCCACCTACGCTATGCCGATGCGATCACCTGCAATCAGCGCCTTGGTTTCAGGCTTTCTCCTTCTGAGCAGCCTCGCTCTCAGCCAGACACCGGCGCGCGCCGGCCATCGGGCCATCGAAGAGAAGTTCGGCCAGCTGGGAGAGAGCGTGGTGAAGCGCTACACGCTTGTGAATAACCACGGTATGGTGGTCAAGATCATGAGTTACGGGGCCACGATCACGGAGTTGCGCGTCCCCGACCGGGACGGGAATATCGCTAATGTCGTGCTCGGCTCAGACAGCTTCGAGGCCTACGCCAGACGCCACCCGGCCGCTGCCTCGGTCGTCGGCCGATTTGCCAACCGGATTGCGAAAGCCCGTTTTGTGCTGGACGGGATCGAATACCAGTTGACCGCCAACAACGGACCCAACCACATCCACGGGGGCAGGAAGAATTTTTCCGCTGTGATATGGACGGGCGAGATTCTGCCGGCTGCCGACGGAACCGCCGTACGACTGCGTTACCGAAGTCCCGATGACGAAGAAGGATTTCCCGGAAATCTGGACGTGTCAGTGACCTGCACTCTTACGGACAACAACGAGCTGCATCTGGACTATGCAGCGCGTACGGATAGACCTACGGTCGTTAATCTCACCAATCACGCTTACTTCAACCTGGCCGGCGCAGGCGACGTGCTCAACCATGTGCTATGGCTGGCGGCCGACGAATACACGCCGGCAGACCAGCAACGGATCCCGACCGGCGAGATCGCCAGCGTCAGCGGAACGCCCCTCGATTTCAGAACGCCTGCCACGCTTGGGTCACGAATCGAACAGCTGAAACCGACTCCCGGAGGGTATGACCATAACTACGTCTTGCGCCAAGCGGCCCGGCAGGGCGCGGTGTTCGCCCGGGTCTACGAGCCGAAGAGCGGTCGGGTGATGGAAGTGACGACGACGCAGCCCGGCGTGCAGCTCTATACTGCAAACCATCTCAGGGACTTTGTGGGAACGGACGGTGTTCGCTTCGGCCCGCACGGGGGATTCTGCCTGGAAACGCAGCACTATCCGGATTCGCCCAATAAGCCCCAATTCCCAAGCACCACGTTGCGACCGGGAGAAGCCTTCAGAAGCCGCACCACCTTCAAGTTCTCGACCCGCCCGCCAGGCTAAGAGGGAAGTCTGAAGCCGCGAACGTGTTGAAAGGGTCGAGGATGGGCCTCCCGACCTGTTGGTAGTTGCGCCTTTGATCGGGGGCCCCCTCTTTTCGGAGCTACTCCATTGCAGAATCTGCGTCAGCAAAAACCCGCCTGAAGGCGGAACTACGAACGGACGGCGGAACATCGCTCGAAGGCGGAACTACGAACGGATCGGGAGGCGCATCCTCGACCCTTTTCCGCCACCGGGGCCTGGCCCAGTTTTGCCGACAGCGTGACAACGGCGCCGACGACGAGAACTGCCGGAGACGTCAGGCCGGCGGCTGACGCCAGCTCCTCGATCGTCCGCAGCGTCCCGATCACCTGGCGCTGCTCCGGCAGTGTGCCGGACTGGATCAGGGCGGCCGGTGTATCGAAGCTCTTCCCGTTCAGCAGGAGAGTCGCCACGATCTGCCGAAGCCTCTGTAGCGGCATCAGAACGACCAGCGTATCAGCCGATCTTGCGAGGAGGTCCCAGCGGACCGGCTGAGGTGAATCGGGATCCTGGTGGCCGGGAATTACAGTAACCGTGGAAGCGAGACCGCGATGCGTGACCGGAATGCCTGCAGCCGCCGGAGCGGCAAAGGCCGAGCTGACGCCGGGAACCACCTCGAAGGGTATGCCGGCGTTGGCGAGGAAAAGCGCTTCCTCCGCGCCGCGGCCGAAAACGAACGGATCCCCGCCTTTCAACCTGACCACGGTCTTTCCCTCCCGAGCCTTCGCGACCAGGAGCGCGTTGATTGCGTCCTGGGGAAAAGAATAGTGTCCGCCCCTCTTAGCGACACAAATCTTTTCTGCTGTTCGAGGAGCCAGGGCCAGAATCTGCGCGCCGGCCAGCCGGTCGTAAATCACCACGTCGGCCGCTTGCAGGCACTTGAGCCCTTTGATGGTCAACAACTCGGGGTCCCCGGGGCCCGCCCCGACCAGGAAGACCTTGCCCCGTTCAACGCGACTCAATTCCATGGGTCTGCTCTTCCAAAGCCTGGTACAGCGCTGTCTTCAACCCGGCCGATCCGAAGTCCCTCAGCGTCTGTATCAGGTCCGTATCAAATACCTTGTGATAGAAAACTCTCCTTTCGTCCATTGACCGGAATCTCTTCTTGACTTCCGGGCGAAGCTCCCCGAGCGCGCGTACCAACTCGGCATATTCGGGCCCGTACCTGGCTTCCAGTTCTTGACGAATGCGGGAAGCGAGCGCCGGGCATTTACCGGAGGTCGAGACAGCGATCAGGAGATCCTCCTGTTCCACGACAGCAGGGGAAATGAGGCTGCAAGAGTCGGCATCATCGACAATGTTCAGGAAGACCTTCCTTTTTTCTGCATAGTCGTGCAACCGCTGTGCCTCGGTCCGACTTCTTGTGACGGCGATGATCAACCAGCAATCGCCGGCCTGGGCCTCTTCGAAAACCGGTTGTCTCCTGACCCGAGCGCCTGCTTTGCGCAGAGCGGCAGCCCGGTGACTGGCCATTCTTCCCGTGCCGATCACAAGGCAGGGCCGGCCACGAAGGTCAAGAAGGACGGGATAGTAATTCATGGGCGTACAGGACCGGTGAAACCGACCGGATCGGCAGGAGAAGATTTCAGCAAGGTGGATTCAGCCGCTCCGACCCTGCACCACCAGTCTCCGAAGGATTCCCCTGGAGCTCGGGCGCCTCTCCAGCCGCCGATCAGCCGGGCAATCAAGACCGGGAGGTGTTCAGCCGGTACATTTTCCCGAAACAGCCTTGCCAGCCGGTCGCCGCGCGGGCTGCCGCCCAGGTAGAGGTGATATCCATTGCCTGAACGTCCCACCACGCCAATTTCAGCAACGGGCGCGCGGGAGCAGGAGTTGGGACAGCCGGAAATCCGGATTGAAACAGACTCGCTGCCGCAGCCGAGCGCCTCCAGGTCAGACATGAGCCGGGGCAGCAGGCGCTCGGCTTCCGTCAAGGCCAGGCCGCAGGTGGGGAGGGCCGGGCAGGCAATCGTGTTCTGCCGGAGGGGCGATATCGTTTCAGACAGCGGGATTCGAAAGGCGTTCAGCAGATTTTCCAGGTCGGCGCAGGAGCGATCCGGGATATCCAGTAGCACGATATTCTCATCAGGAGTCAGCGCAATCCTTGGCCGAAACTGCGTGACTGCAGCCCGCAGCCCGGATTTCAGCTGAGCCGCCCCCTGGTCGTGAATCCGCCCGCTTTCGATGAAGAGCCCGAGGCAGTTCAGACCTTCCTGGCGCTGGGGCTGCCAGCCGAGATGTGAAACCCGGGGACTCAAGCTGACGGCTCCCGGCGCCGCCAGTGCCCGACCCAGCAGCTTCTCGACCCGGCTGCGGAACTGCTCAATGCCTTGTTCCTCGATCACGTATTTGAGACGCGCGTGCTTGCGGTCCGAGCGATCCCCCAGATCACGGTAAGCGGCGACTAAAGCCCGCAGCGTAGGTATCAACTGCTCCGGATTGACGCGGCACAGGGGCTCAGCCAGCCGCGGATAGCTGTCTTTGTTCCCGTGGCTGCTTCCCAGGCCTCCGCCGGCCAGGATGTCAAAGCCGGCGAGGCGGCGTTTCTGAATGACCGGCACGATTCCTACGTCGTTTGTGTAGACATCCGCGCAATTGTCATGTTCCGAGGCCATGGCGATCTTGAATTTGCGAGGCAGATACGCCGGCCCGAAGAGAGGTTCCTCGAGCTGTGGGTCGGACTGATCGCGATCGAGCCAGATTTCCAGGTAAGCCGTCGAACTGAACGTCAGGGCTTGCGAGATGCGGGCGGCCCAGGACGGCGCGTCCAGGTCAGAGCCTTTCGCAACCGCCGAGACGGGACAGGCCACGACATTGCGGACGCCGTCGCCGCATGCGCCGAACGTGCTGATCAGTCGCGTATTCAAGAGCTGCACCAGGCTCTTCAAATCAGGCTTGCCGACTCCGTGGAGCTGCACATCCTGCCGGCTTGTCAGGCGCAGGGTGGAGTTGCCGTAGCGGTCAGCCGCTTCGTCAAGGATCAGCCATTGCTCGGCGGAGAGCGCCCCTCCCGGAGTCTTGGTCCGAACCACGAATCGATGGTCCTTGGCCTTCCCCTCGCGCAAAAGCGTGCGACGCAGATCGCGGTCGTCGTACTGGTAGATTCCGTGGAATTTCAGCAGGGTAGCCGTGTCTGCGGAAACACCGCTCTCCCCGGACACCAGTTCCTGCAGGATCGATCCCCGCAACCCGCGGCTTTCCTCCTTGATGATCTCGGTTTTCGATTTCTCGATCTTCATGCCGGGACACTCCCTTTAGTCAGTCCGACCGGATCCACAGTGGGCCGGGCACAAGTAGGGCAGGCGATTCCCGCCCGCGGGGACGTCGCCCGTCCGAACCGCACTCTGTTCCAGGCTCTCTCGTGAAGGAAATACAGCAGGCATTTGGTGAACAACTCCACGCAACCGATCGAGAAGGCGAACTTCGCCTGGCGAGTGATCAGGTAAGAGATCAGGATGGTGTCGAGTGTGCCTGTCAATCTCCACGAGATTGATTTCACGATACTTCGATGAACGCGCTCGCTCATTTTCGATATCCTCGAGGTCCTTAGTGGTCACCTTGGGCGGTTCTCGCGCCTCAGATCTCGTAATCCGGCAAAACGCCGGAGGTGCTTAACAAGTCGATGATCGTAGCGACAGTTGATGCGTGATCGCTACCCGGTTCGACGACAACGTCTGCGGGGACCGACTCTGATGCGCGCATGTTGATGACGAAGAGCTGGTGAGGCTGGCTGAGGATGCGCAGCCGGTTGACCTCGTGTTCGCTCAGGCCCTCGAGCGCGGTAATAAAGAGCAGGCCGGAATCGGCCATCAGATGCGCAATCTCTCCCAGTCGTTCCAGATGCTCTTCCCGGGCCATCGGCTCGCTTGCCTCGGGCGCGCGCAGGTCCTCAAACAGGTTTTCGATGGTGAGGTAGTAGGTCTGGCAGCGTGCCAGGAAGAGTCTCTTTTCGAGATGCCGAGCCAGGTCTCTGATCCCGCCGGTCGTTCTGCCGGTGATGACGATAAACTTGCCTTTGTGTCCGTTTCGAGCCGCCCGATCCAGCTCGCTCAAGAACCCTTTCTGCCAGCGCCGTTCTCTCGACCTCACCTGCTCCTGCAAGAGCAGGGAGCCGGATTCAAGCGCCTGGAGGACAGTTCCGCAGGCCGCAATGTCATACCCGTCGACAATCACGAACCGCGCGGTTCTTTCCAGATCCTGTACGCGGTCGTACGCGATCGGCCTGGCGGTTTCCAGGATGCATTCGGCCACGTCATGGCGGTTGATCTGCCGGGCGTCTCTGACTGAGCTCAGGTCACTGGCATCGACGATGTTTTGAACCTGCACGAGCTGAACCGGTGTCCGGGCGGCCCCAATTTTCAGCTTGTAGCGTTTGCCCGGGATCATCGGAGAAGCGCCCAGCCAGAAGATGTTGGCCCTGAAACGGGTCGCGCATGCGGGGGCCGGGTCGGTCCTGCGGCACATCAGCTCGCCGGCTGTCACGTAGACCTGCGGGTCCAGTGTGATCCCTACGGCCTGGCCCGCCTGGACCTCCGCCGCCACGTCCTGGTTGAAACCTTCGACGGTTGCGACTCTGCTGATCTTCCCGGACGGCCAGAATGAGACTTCCTCGCCGACTCGTATCCGCCCGCTTTCAACGGTTCCAGCGACGATGCGGCGGTCGTCCCGCTCTTCCGTGAATCTGTAAATGTCCTGGACGGGCATTCGAAAAGGCTGGACCGATTCAGCGCGGTTCTTCTCGAAGCTGTCCAGCTGTTCCCGAACAGTCGCCCCGTCATACCAGGAGGTAAGGGACGAGCGAGTGGTGATGTTCACCCCCTCACGGGCACTGATGGGAATGAAGGCGAGCGGCGCCACGCCGAGGTTTCCCAGAAAAGCCCGATATTCGCTCCTGAGGGCCTCGAAAACCCCCGCATCGTATCCAACCAGGTCCATCTTGTTCACCAGAATGGCCACCTGCCGGACACCCAGCATCGAAATGAGGTAGCCGTGGCGCCTGGAGTTCTCCTGGATTCCTTCCTTGACGTCGATCACCAGAAACGCCGCCTCGGCCCGGGACGCTCCGGTCACCATGTTCTTGAGAAACTCGACGTGACCCGGGGCATCGTGGACGATATAGTCGCGCTTTTCAGTACGAAAGAAACACCGCGCCGTCTCGATCGTGATCCCCTGGCTCTGTTCGTTTTTCAGGGCATCCAAGAGAAAAGCAAACTCAAACGGCCGGGCGTTCCTGGCGCAATAGGTTCGAATCTGCTCGATTTTGCCGTCCGGGAGTCCGCCCAGCTCGGCCATGAGACGACCGATCACCGTGCTTTTCCCGTGATCGACGTGGCCGACGACGACCACGTGAATTTGCTGGCGGGCGTTGCCGTCGAGGATCGAGCTCGGATTAGGATCCGGCAGGGCCGGCATTGTGGCAGTCTTCATTACATGTACCCTTCGCGGCGCAGAACCTCCAGGGTCCCGCGATCGTCTTTATCCTGCTCGCGACCGGCTCGCTCTGCGATGTGCGCGAGTTTCCCGGTTCGCAATTCAGCAATCACTTCGCCAACCGTGCTGGCTTCGGACGCAATGGGCCTGGTGCAGGGGAAGCACCCCAGGGAGCGATAACGAACGCCGCCGCCCGAGTTGAAATAGAGCGGGAAGACCGGGATCCGTTCGCGCTCGACGTATTCCCAGATGTTGATCTCCGTCCAGTCGAGCAACGGGTGGATGCGCACGTGCGTGCCCGGCGCGAAATCAGTCTTGTACTGGTTCCAGACCTCGGGCGGCTGGTCGTCGACGTCCCAGTCGCTGTTCGCGTCCCGAGGGGAGAAGTACCGCTCTTTCGATCGACTCCCCTCCTCGTCGGCCCTGACCCCGACAATCACGCCGGTGAAAGCCGACCGCTCCCAGTCTTCTTCAAGCAAGCCGGTGCGGGAGTTCAGCCGCAGCCTGGGCCATTCACCGGAGAGCGTGTGCTTGAGCGCCTCGCTTTTGAGAGCCCGGCAGCAAGCCAGGCGGGTCAGCTCGCCGCCCGGAAACGTCCGCCCAGCGGCCAAAGCCGAGCGGTTCTGGCCCACGATCAGGTTCAACTTCCATTCCCGGGCGCAGGCGTCACGATACGTGATCATCTCCGGAATCTTGTACCCCGTGTCGATGTGAATCAGAGGGAAGGGGACATGGCCGAAGAAGGCCTTGCGGGCCAGCCAAAGCAGGACGGTGCTGTCTTTCCCGATCGACCAGAGCATGCACAGGCTGCTGAACTCGCGGTAGGCTTCCCGAAGGATATGGACACTCTTCGCCTCCAGGCGATCAAGCGACGAGCCGCTCATTGATGCACCTCGCTCTCAGGCTTGCTGAAAGCGACCGGGCGGTGAAGCCCGCACTCGCGGTGCTCGGGCCTTTCCCACCACCAGCGACCGGAACGCGGGTCCTCACCCGGCCGCACGGCCCGCGTGCAGCCGGAACAGCCGATCGAAGGGAATCCGCAGTCGTGCAAAGGGTTGTAAGGCACTTTATGGTCCTGGATGTAAGCCCAGACGCGGGCCTCCGGCCAGTCGGCCAGGGGATTGATCTTGACCAGTCCGTTGGTCTGGTCCCACTCGATGGCCTCGACCCGGCTTCGCGTAACCGATTGTTCCCGCCGCAGGCCGGTCACCCAGGCGTCCAGCCCTTCAAGCGCCCGCCAAAGCGGCTCCAGCTTCCGGACCCGGCAGCATTTCTTGCGTAATTCAATCCCTTCGAGGAACAGGTTGACACCGTGACGGTTCACCATCTCCTCGACCGCGGCGGACTCGGGAAACATGACCCGGATGTCCAGGCCGTATCGCGCCCGGGTCCGTTCCATCAGCTCATATGTCTCGGGAAAGAGACGCCCGGTATCGAGGGTAAAGACGCGGATACCGAGGGCGGCACGGGCCAGCATGTCCGTCAGCACCTGGTCTTCCAGTCCCAGGGAGGAGGCGAGCGCGATGCGCCCGGGGAACTCGGAGGCCGCCCAGCGGAGGATGTCCTCGGCGGCCGATCCGCTCAACCGCTGCTGCCACCTCGCCACACGTTCAAGATTCGCTGTCAGGTCTGTAAGGCGCATACTCTACTAATCCAGTCGATTTACTAAAGTTTGTCGGGCGCAGCTTATCTCTTTTGGCAACTCCGTGTCAACTGCGGATTAAGGACCCTGATCCGTGGATAAGGGAGGG
The DNA here is from genome assembly GCA_041946865.1 of Acidobacteriota bacterium. Lineage (GTDB taxonomy): Bacteria > Acidobacteriota > UBA6911 > RPQK01 > RPQK01 > RPQK01. Next base: position 11,317 of record JBHGBF010000189.1, read on the forward strand.
GTGCAGACGCCGTGATCGCGCGCAGACGGGTTTGCAAGGC
>JBHGBF010000019.1:0-40491 GCA_041946865.1 Acidobacteriota bacterium
GCACCGGCCTCTCTCCTCGTTGCTGCCACACTCCGAACAAAAAACTGAGGGGTTACAGTGGAAAAATCGGCCCGCGTGACTCTGCCGGGTATATCCGCTATCATCGGACGAGGCGGGAATGGAGGTTCAAGCAGCACGTCCGAGCGGGCAAGGCAGCGGCGGCGGCGCCGGTCGCGATTCTCCCGGACTGTTTGGACGCGGGCTGGAGTGGGCCCTTGCTCATCCAGGCCGAGTGGTTTTATTCGTTTTCCTCGTCCAGGTCCTGATTTTTTCCATCTCCTGGGGACAGTTTTTCTGCGGTGACAGTCTCTATTACTTGGACCGCTTGACCCGGACTTGGGCGGCCGTTGCGCGGAATTTTGTCCGCGAGGATGACGTCGGCCAGTACCGGCCGCTCACCTATCCTGTCTTCACGTACCTCATTTATCCGCTGGGCCGTTTGCATCCAATCGCTTACCATTGGATTGCGCTCGCCGTTCATATCGGGGTGTCATTCCTCACCTGCCTCCTTCTCCGGAGGCTGATTAGCCCGGCCGCAGCCCTGCTCGGTTACGTGTTTTTTGCCTGGCATACGACCGGCTACTTCATCACGTACGACATGACGTTCCTGCCCGACTGGCTGCTGGGAGTCTTCCTGCTGCTCATTCTGCACTGCTGGCTCAGCTATCGATCGACCGGCCGGGCTCGGTTTTACGCGATGGCGCTCGGGCTTTTCGTCCCGGCCCTTCTGAGCAAGGAAACGGCCTTGATAATTCCAGGCGTCCTGTTTGCCGTGGCCATGTGGCAAGGTGACGGACCGTGGCCGGGCCGTGCCCGCCGCGTGGCGCTGATTCTATGGCCGTTTTTCGCCCTCTCGGTGGTTCACTTCACGTGGATCGTTTTCGCCAAGGGCAGGCTGCACCCCGAAGATCCTCAGCATCCGTTTCACCTGACCGCAAATCCGCTGGTTCTGCTGCGTAAGTCGAAGTTCCTTGCCTGGGTGCTGAATATCGACGTCCATTGGCCGCGAAACCCGATTGACTTCGTCTACTACGGGCTGGCCCTGGCGCAGTTGCTGCTGCTGGCCTTCCTGTTTATTCGTTTATACCGGCGTGGAGCGAGAGGGGGGAAGCTGTTCTGGCTGCTCGTTTGGGCCCTGCTGCTGCTTTTGCCCGCTCTTCTGATTGCAGAGCCGCCGTATGAGCATCACCTCTACATGCCGCTCGTCGCACTGAGCGCCATTGCCGGTACCTTCTTCTCTTCCGCTGCCAAGAGTCTCCCCCGGCCGGCTTCGTTTCTGCCCAGAGAAGCACACTTGACTGCAATCCTGGCTCTGAACCTCGTGCTGACCGTTCTGACCCTGGTTTACTTTAACGAACGGTCCTGGGTGGCTCACGGTTCGCGAGTGGCGCGAAATGCGGTGATTACGCTGAAACGTCACCACGGCGTCCTGCCTTCTTACTCGGTCGTTCACCTTGCCCGATCGGAACGTAACTGCATTTGGTACTTCGACCGGCACACCCTGATCCGACAGTTCTTTTCCGACCCCACGCTGAGGATGAAATTCGAGGATCACGGGGAAACACTGCCTGGTCGAGACAGCCCGCTGCCTCCGAACTATTTCATTTACCGGCTGTCGGACGGGAACTTCGAAAGGCTGGACGACCGCTGGAAGGAAGGGACGACGAGCCTGCTTGAATGGGCCCTGCAGGGACAGGTGACCGAAGACCGTTCCCAGTTTTACCCGGACTTCACCCGGTTCCGGACGCCCAACGGAGGCCGGGTCTTCCTGCACCCGCTGGTACGGTTGGGTGAAATACGACGGACGCTAGTGACGATTGCCGGGACGACCTTGCGGGTCCCGCTTCCTTACATCGAGCCCGGATCTGAGCTGCACGTTGGGCTTTCCGGCGCCTTCGAGATTGGTGACGGCTTTGAAGCCCGATTGGGACTCGAGCACGGCGGACAGGAGACCACGCTCATCCGGCAGTATCTTAATCCTGCCCACCAGCACGGCGATCGCGGCTGGTACGATTACCACCTCGATCTGGCCAACTTCTCGGGTTCCAACTACTTCCTGGTGCTGAGATGTGACGCCGGGGATCACAAGGAAACGGCGGGTGACTGGGCTTGTTGGAGCCTTTTGAATATCACTCGGAGATCATGTGCACGCAAGGGCGGGCTGGTCATCAGCCAGACGACGGACATTGGTGATTATTGATCTATGACTCCGCAGGAATACGAGGCCATGTATCGGGCCCAGAGATCTCTGTGGTGGTACCGGGGCATGCAGAAGATCACCCGGACGGTCCTGGACCGCTACTACCAAAAGGGCGGCGGGCTGAGAATCCTGGATGCCGGCTGCGGGACCGGCGCCTCTCTCGGATTGCTGGCCGACTACGGCGAGGTGACGGCGCTCGATTACTCTCCTGTGGCGTTACGTTTCTGCCGTGACCATGCGGGCGTCCGCTTCCTCCAGGGGACTGTGAACGGACTGCCGTTCGCCGCGGGAGTCTTCGACCTCGTCATTTCGTTTGACGTCATCTGTTGCCTGGGAGTGAAGGACGAATGGGCCCTCGCGGAATATGCTCGCGTTCTGAAGCCGGGGGGAAGGCTTTTCCTTCGACTTCCTGCCTACAACTGGCTCCGGGGCACTCATGACCGGGCTGTCGACATCCGCGAACGCTATACCGCCAGGGTGGTGAAACGCCGGCTGCAAAAGGCCGGCCTGGTCGTCGAGCGCACTGGATACATAAACACGCTTCTCTTCCCGATCGCGGCCGCCAAGCGCTTAACTGAGCCCGCCTTCCATCGACAGCGCGCTTCCGATCTGACCTTGAACTACGGCAGACTCCAGCGATTGTGGGAGGCAATTCTGTCAAGTGAAGCGCTGCTGACACGGGTCGTGCGACTTCCGTTCGGCTTGACGGTCCTGGCGGTGGCCAGAAAGCAGGAGGCTGCGAGGAATGACTAAGGGGGCCGACTCGCAAGAGTCCATCAAGAGTCTCACCGTATTCTTCCCTGCCTTCAACGACGCGGGGACTATCGCGAGCATGGTCATCTCAGCCCTGGCGACTGCGCGAGAGCTGGTCTCGGACTTCGAAGTCCTGATCGTGAACGACGGCAGCACCGATCACACCGGTCAGGTTCTTGCCGAGCTCACCTCCGTCTATGCCCCGGTGTTGCGGGTGATAAATCACGAAAAGAATCGGGGCTACGGGGCAGCGTTAAGGACCGGTTTTCGGGAAGCTTCCAAAGAATGGCTTTTCTATACGGACGGCGATGCGCAATATGACCCGCGCGAGATGCGAAATCTGGTGAAGGCGCTGGGCCCTCAAGTCGAGATGGTGAATGGGTATAAGATCTCTCGCCATGATCCCTTTCACCGGGTTGTCATCGGTCACATTTACAACTTCGGGGTCAAACTGTTGTTCGGCATCAGGCTGAAAGATGTCGATTGCGATTTTCGCCTGATCCGGACAGCCGTCTTCACACAGGTTGCGTTAGACTCCAGTTCCGGTACGATTTGTGTGGAGTTGGTCAAGAAATTCCAGGATTTCGGCTTCCGGTTCGCTGAGGTCCCGGTGCACCATTTTCATCGAGCCTACGGCCGTTCTCAGTTTTTCAACTTCCGGCGCCTGTGGAAGACGGCGAAGGACTTGTTGCGGCTGTGGTGGGACCTGGTGGTGCGCAAGGTGCATCTACAGACCGTGACCAGGCGAACCATTGAAACCTGATATGCTCGACACGCTGCGTGGCAAGAACGTGCTGATTACCGGGGGCTTGGGGTTTATCGGCTCAAATCTGGCCGCCCGCCTCCTGGAGCTTGACGGCCATGTCACGCTGGTTGACAGCCTCATTCCGGAATACGGCGGGAATCTTTTCAACATTCACGACATCCAGGACCGCGTCAAAGTCAACATTTCCGATGTCCGCGATGAGAACAGCATGAGGTGGCTGGTTAAGGGACAGGATTTTCTCTTCAACCTGGCCGGGCAAACCAGTCATTTCGACTCGATGGCTGATCCGTTTACCGACCTGGAGATCAACTGCCGCGCCCAGCTCTCGATCCTCGAAACCTGCCGCAAGTGCAACCCGAGCATCAAGATCGTGTTTGCTAGTACGCGCCAGCTCTACGGCAGACCGCAGTATCTTCCGGTCGATGAGCGGCACCGGGAACGACCGGTGGATGCAAACGGCATCAACAAGCTGGCCGGCGAGGCGTACCATATCCTCTATAACAACGTCTACGGCATCCGGTCATGTGCGCTGCGCCTTACCAATACCTACGGTCCTCGAATGCGGATCAAGGATGCACGTCAAACGTTTCTCGGGATCTGGATACGACGGCTGCTGGAGAACCAGGCGTTCGAGGTTTGGGACGGCCGGCAGAAGCGAGATCTTACATACATTGACGACGCTGTCCAAGCGATCCTGCTGGCGGCTGCGAGCGAATCCGCCAACGGGCAGATCTTCAACACCGGAGGCGCCGGGCCGGTCAGCCTGAAGGACCTGGCGGAACTGATCATCCAGATCAACGGCCAGGGTGACTACGAAATAAAGCCGTTTCCGGCCGACCGAAAGGCTATCGACATCGACGACTACTACGCCGATTTCAGTCGGATTCGATCATGCCTCGGCTGGGAGCCTTTGGTCTCGCTCAGAGAAGGCCTGCGCAGGACGCTTGCCTACTATCAGAAATACCTGGACCATTACCTATGACGAGCGATCCGGAGGTTCTCCTTCCCGCTGACCCGGGGGCGGGATACCGCGCTCACGAAGAGGAGATCAGGCGAGCGCTCGCGCGAGCCCTCGCCGGGAATCACTACATTCTCGGCCCGGAAGTCGCTGCCTTCGAGCAGGAGCTGGCGACGTATCTGGGCGCCGGCCACGCCGTTGGCGTGGCGAGCGGGACCGATGCGCTGCGTCTGGCTCTGACGGCTTGCGGGCTAAGGCCGGGGCACGCGGTAATCACCGTATCCCATACAGCTGTCGCAACCATAGCCGCGATCGAAACGGCCGGCGCTGTCCCGATCCTCGTGGACGTGGATCCGGTGACCCAGACACTCGATCCCGGGCGGCTGGAAGACGCGCTAACCGAGGGGCGCGGATCGAGTGGCGAAACGCCAGTCAAAGCCCTTCTCCCGGTCCATCTCTACGGCCATCCCGCCGATCTGCCGACCATACTTGACATCGCTTCCCGCCACGGCCTTCGGGTCATCGAGGACTGCGCCCAGTCTCACGGCGCCGAGATTGGCGGCGTCCGGACCGGGAGGCTCGGGACGGCCGGCGGATTCAGCTTCTATCCGACCAAGAATCTGCCGGCGTTCGGAGACGCGGGCGCCGTGGTCACTGGCGATCCGGAGGTTGCCGCGCTAGTTCGCATGCTCCGGGAATACGGGTGGACGGAGCGCTACGTCAGCCAGATTCCGGGGACGAACAGCCGGCTGGACGAGCTGCAGGCGGCCGTACTCCGCGTGCGGCTGAAGTTCCTGGACGCCGAGAACCAGCGCCGCCGGGCGATTGCGGCCCATTACAGCTCGATGCTGCGCAACCTTCCACTGGTCCTTCCCGTGGAGCGCCCAAATGCTCGTCACGTGTACCACCAGTATGTCATTCAGACTGAGTCGAGGGACCCGCTACGGGAGTACTTGAATTTCAAGGGGATCAGGACGCTGATTCACTACCCGGTGCCCGTGCACTTGCAGCCCGCCTACCGGGGCAGAGTTCGGATTCACCGAGGCGGGCTCGCCGAGACCGAGCGGCTCGCGTCCCGGATTCTGAGCCTGCCCATGCACCCCTTTCTGACCAACGCGCAAGTAGAGAGGGTAGTGGAGGCCGTCACGCAATTCTTTGAAGGGCGGGTTACACGAACCTGAGGTTCCGTTCGAAATCGGCAGGACTGGTGGCCGCGGACCTGGCCGTCTCCAGGCTGATGATGCCCGCCTGGAACAGATCCATCAGATGCTGATCAAACGTCTGCATCCCGTATTGCTCTCGTCCGGTGGCAATGTGGTCTCTGATAGCGCCGGTCTTCTCGGGATTCTCGATGCACTCCTGAATGCTCCGGGTGGAGCGCATGATCTCAATGACAGCGATTCGTCCGGGTCTGTCTTTGCGGCGAACCAGGCGTTGAGAAATGACGGCCCTGATGGTCTCGGCCAGCCGCAGCCGCATGACTTTCTGCTCGCTCAGGTCGAAGACGCTGATGATCCGCTGGATGGTTTTGGGTGCATCAATGGTGTGCAGCGTGGAAAGAACCAGGTGACCGGTCTCGGCGGCCTTGATGGCGATATCAATGGTTTCGCGATCCCGCATCTCGCCCACCAGGATAATGTCGGGATCCTGGCGCAAGGCGGCGCGCAGAGCTTTGGCGAAGCTCCTCGTGTCCGATCCGACCTCCCGCTGGACGACCGATGCCTTGACCTCGGTGTGGAGATACTCGATCGGGTCCTCGATAGTGACGATCTTGCACGGGGTCGTAAGGTTGATTTCCCGCACCATGGCTGCCAGCGTGGTTGATTTTCCGCTGCCGGTCACTCCGGTGACCAGCACCAGGCCCCGTTCTTCATGCGCGATATCCCGGATAACCTTCGGCAGGCCCAAATCTTCAATTGAGGGGCAGTCCACGGGGATCAGCCTGAGAACCAGCGAGAAGGTGCCACGCTGGCGGCAGATATTAACGCGAAAACGGGAAACCCCGGGCAGGGAATAGGACAGATCAAGATCGGTGAGGCAGCGGATTTGGTTGTCGATGTCACCGCGCACCAGCGCGCCGGAAGCGCTCATCACGTGGCGGACGATCGCCTCGGCTTCGTCCTTCTTGAGCGGGTTAAGAGCCGTGATGGGAACTACCTTACCGAGGACGCGGTATTTCCAGAGAACCCCGGTACACAGGTGAATGTCCGATGCTCCGACTTCCCGGGCCTTGGCCAGCACCTTGTCGAATACCGCGACAATGTTCTCCACGGTCGCCCCCTGGCTCAGCTGGGTGGTCCCGCCGACTCCGCTCCGGCTGCTCCGCCCAAAGTGCTCCGCACCCCTCGCGAGGAGTGTTGAAAAGGGTTTCCCACCTCTGCCGCTCGCGCCACGATACGGCTTCTCCTCGGTTTTGGCAAGCGAGAAGCCTGTTGACCGGGAAGGCCCGCTCGGGTTTAGATGAGTCGCCATGAACAAGCTGAGATTGGGCCTGCCGAAAGGCAGCCTGCAAGAATCGACGATTCGCCTTTTTGGCAAGGCGGGCTACAGAATCACTGTTTCCAGCCGCTCCTACATGCCGGCGATCAACGACGACGAGCTGGAATGTCTGATGTTTCGAGCTCAAGAGATCGCGCGCTATGTTGAACGGGGCGTGCTCGACTGCGGACTGACCGGAAAAGACTGGATCATGGAAAACGGGGCGGACGTGTTGGAAATCGAGGATCTCATCTACAGCAAGGCAACCGCTCAAGCTTACCGGTGGGTCCTGGCGGTGCCAGAGAATTCCGGCATTCGCACCGTCAAGGACCTGGAAGGCAAGCGTATTGCCACCGAGCTGGTTCAGGCCACGAAGAGGTTCCTCGGAAGTCACGGAGTCTCGGCGGAGGTCGAATACTCCTGGGGAGCAACCGAAATCAAGGCGCCTCAACTGGTCGACGCGATCGTCGACGGGACCGAGACCGGCGCCTCACTGCGAGCCCACAATCTTCGCATTATCGATACCGTCTGCGAATCCACCACGAAACTGATCGCGAATCGCGGCGCTTGGGCAGACCCATGGAAACAGGAGAAGATCCAGATCCTGTCGATGCTCCTGAAGGGCGCCCTTGAGGCCGAATCCAAGGTCGGCCTGAAGATGAACGCTCCCCGGGCGAGCCTCGACACCATCACCCGGCTGCTTCCGGCTCTTCACGCCCCGACCATCTCAAATCAAACCGACTGCGAATGGGTGGCCATTGAGGTGGTGATTGATGAAGAGGTGGTTCGAGACCTTATCCCGAAGCTCCGCAAAGCCGGCGCCCAAGGCATCATCGAGTATCCACTGAACAAAGTCATCTACTGACAACTAGCGACGACCCCCGGCTGGCCAACTGAGTAGACCAGGAAGAAGTCGGCGAGCGGCCTGTAGATGAAACCGCCGGCAGGCCGGTCAGCCGGCCAGCCAGCCCCTCTGCGTTTTCCCCGAACTCTCCCAACCTTCTTTCCGTTTTACCAGTCAAACGGTTCGAAGGAGTGGACAATGAAACATTTCCCGATCGCGCCTTTGGTGTTTTTTGCCGGTTTAACACTCGCCGTCCCGTTCTTGTCAGCCGAGACCCGTGACCTGAACTTCTCCGGTTTCACCGGGGTCAGCGTGGGCTGGGGCATGGAAGTAGACATCACACAGGGCCCGGATTTCAGGGTCCAGGTGACCGGGGACAGCCGCGACCTCGAAGAGCTGAGGGTCGAAAAGGAAGGGGATGTCCTTACTTTTTCCCACAAGTCGCGTTGGGGCGGGTGGAATCGGCACGGTAAAGTGAGCGCCAATATCGTCATGCCTGCTTTGACGTCGCTTGATCTGAGCGGGGGTTCCGAGGGGCGCATCACCATGGATGTCGCGTCCAAGTCCTTTTCGGCCGACCTTTCGGGCGGATCGGAACTGAACGGACAACTCCGCTGCGGTGACATCAAGCTCGTGCTGTCCGGCGGCAGCGAGCTGCACCTGTCCGGCCAGGGAGGCAATCTATCGATTGACGGGTCCGGCGGCAGCACCTGTGACGCCCGGGAATTTGAGGCCCGGAACGTCGATTCGGAGCTTTCCGGCGGATCCACCGCCACGATCAATATGAATGGCGAGCTGAACGCCAGCCAAAGCGGCGGGTCCGAAATCATCTACTACGGAAACGCCACCCTCGGACAGACCGATTCCAGCGGCGGTTCGAGGATCAGAAAGGGGAACTAGCGCCCTGTTGCGCTGATCGACGGATTAGGGGCCCCCGGCTGATACTTATACATGAACGCCTGAACCGGATAGAATTGTAAGTCGGCGGACGAAGACGCCGTCATCGAAAGAGAAGGTGAGAACGGACATGGCCCTTGAGTACCGTCATGAAGCCGAACTTGACCGTGGTGCAGCAGAGTCGAATAAAAGAAATCTACTCTACAAGGTGGGGTGTGTTGTTCAGTCCTACCTCGAGGATCCCGAATGCGGAACCTATCTGTTGTGCATCAGGCTGGGGGATTCCGCATCAAAGCAACCTGACGATATCATCCACTGCTCGTGCCATTTGGACGTGGGCGAGATCAGCCGTTATGTGGAGGAGTTTGAGCCGCCCCCCAATCAGCGGATCTTCGACTACCTCTACGGGACCAAGCAAGAGCTGATGGAGACGCTTGCCTGGCCCGACAACGTGTGATTACTCTTCTACTTTCAGCACCACTTTGATGGTGTCGGGCGGCTCCTGGTCGAGCTCGGCAAAAGCGTCAGCGGCCTGGCTGATGACGCGTTCCTGGGTGATCAGGAGCTCCGGATGAAGCAGACCCTTGGACATCAGGCGGATCGCCCTCGGGAACTCCCCCAGCGTCACCCGCGAGGCGATCAATTCGGCCTCTTTCAGCACCAGGGTCTTGAAGTGAAGCGGCGTCAACTGCTCGCCCATGCCGGCGGTGACGATCCTCCCGCCGTTTCTGACGATCCGGGCCGCCTGGCCGAGTGGCGGCTCCTGGCCAGGGAAGCAGTGATAGTGCCCGACGGCCTCGATGACGCAGTCCACCCCCACTCCCTGCGTCTTTTCCAGAATCATCTTGACAGGGTCGGAGACGCTGATGTCGATGGCTTCCTCTGCGCCCAGCCGGCAAGCCAGGTCGAGGCGGAAGCGATGCCGGTCGGTGACAAAGACCCTGCAGGCGCCCGCACTGTGGCACAATACGTCCAGGATCGATAATCCCAGCCGTCCGGCACCCAGGATCGCCACGGTTTCACCGACCTCAACACGGGCCCTGCTCAGGATGTGATGGCCGACGGCGTAGAGCTCGATCATGGGAACATGGGCTGCCGGAATGCTCTTCGGCAAGAGAAAAAGCCGATCGGACGGCACGGCAACCAGCTCGCCAAAGCCGCCGTCAACGTCGATCCCGAGCAGTTTCAGGGAACGGCAGGCGTTGATATGACCGGACAGACACGCCGGACATCGATGACAGGACAGGATCGGATCGACGACTACTCGATCGCCCGCTTTGAAGTCCTTCACGGCCGGGCCAATCTTTTCAATCACCCCGCCGAACTCGTGTCCCAGGACAGCTGGATAGGAAACTCGCCCTTTGAACTCACCCCGGTAAACATGGATGTCGGTCCCGCAAATGCCGGCGTACCCGGAGCGCAGCAGGACCTCATCCTCGCCGATTCGCGGCGCCGGCCGGCTTTCCATCGAGATCTTCCGGTCGTCCAGCAGCACAGCCGCCCTCATCTGTTCACCCCTTTCGATTCGCGATTGACGATTGCCGATCGTTGACTGATGATTGTCGGCTGAGTCGGAAAAATCGTCAATCGCCAATTCTATGCACTGGAATCAAACCTACGCTCCGCTCGGTAACATTTTTTCCTCTGCCCTCGTAGCCGCTATCCCGATTGTCGTTCTGCTCGGACTCTTGGCGTTCCTGCATGTCAGGGCCCATTGGGCGGCAATTGCGGGACTCCTCTCGGCCATTGTTATCGCCATTTCCGTTTTCGGGATGCCGTCGGCCCTGGCTGGGGCGGCGGCTCTGTACGGGGCGGGGTTCGGCCTGTTTCCCATCGGCTGGATCGTGCTCAATGCCATTTTTATCTATGACATCTCCGTGAGGACAGGCCATTTCGAGACGGTCAAGCATTCGATTGCCGGACTGGCAGCCGATCGCAGGCTGCAGTTGCTTCTGATTGCTTTCAGCTTCGGCGCCTTTATCGAAGGCGCGGCAGGATTCGGCACTCCCGTCGCGATTTCCGGGGCCATGCTGATCGGGCTCGGCTTCCGTCCGCTTCAAGCCGCCGGTCTGGCACTCATCGGCAATACCGCCCCGGTGGCATTCGGCGCACTTGGGACCCCGATCATCACCTTGAACGCCGTGACCGGCCTTCCACTCGAGCACCTCAGCGCGATGGTTGGCCGCCAGTTGCCTTTTTTCTCGCTAATCGTACCCTTCTGGCTCGTCGCGGCAATGGCCGGGTGGCGCGGAATGCGGGAGGTGTGGCCGGCGTGCCTCACGGTCGGGATGAGCTTCGCGGCAACGCAGTTTCTGGTCAGCAATTACCATGGGCCGTGGGTGGTGGACATCGCCGGGGCCCTCGTCTCGATGGCGGCGCAGATCGTCCTTCTGCGCTTCTGGCAGCCCCGCTCGATCTGGCGCTTTGACCATGATGAAGAACAGGATCCTGCCAACGGACCGGCCTCAGTGGCCGCCTCACCTGGTCGCCGTCAGGTGCTGCTCGCCTGGTCGCCGTGGATCCTGCTCTCGGTGTTCGTCTTTGCCTGGGGGATTCCGCAATACAAGAAAGTCCTGGATGGGGTCTCCGTGGTGAAGTTCGCGGTTCCCTACCTCGACGGCGCCGTCTCGCGAGTTCCGCCGGTCGTACCCGACGCCGAGCAGGAGCGAGCGCTTTTCACGCTGAACTGGCTGTCGGCAACCGGGACCGGATTATTTGTCGCCGGCATCATTTCCGGGCTGGTGCTGAGACTGAGGCTTGTCGAGCTCCTCAGGCTCTACGGCAGGACCCTGTGGCGCGTCCGGTGGTCGCTGCTGACCATTGCCGCTATGCTTGCCCTCGGCTTTACCACGCGCTACTCGGGACTGGATTCGACCATGGGCCTTGCCTTTGCCGCAACCGGCACGCTGTTCCCCTTGTTTTCTCCGCTGCTCGGCTGGTTGGGGGTCGCTCTGACCGGCAGTGACACGTCGTCAAACGTGCTTTTTGGGAACCTCCAGAAAGTCTCGGCGGAACAGCTCGGGATTCCGCCGATCTTGACGGCCTCAGGGAATGCCTCGGGCGGAGTTATGGGCAAGATGATCGACGCTCAAAGCATCGTCGTGGCAAGCGTCGCGACGGGCGGCGGGGCTTCGGCCGGGGATATTTTGCGGTACGTCTTTCTCCACAGCCTGGTGCTGGCGGTACTGGTCGGAATCCTGGTCCTGCTGCAGGCTTACGTGTTTACAGGCGTGATTCCGTGAGGCTGACAGGCGGGCTTTTGAGAGCGCGCTTGCAGGCGATGGCTTGCTTCAAAGGCCCGCCCAAAAGGCAGAACTACGAACGGCTTGCAGCCACCGGTGGTTCTCCTTGCTGAAATCCCGGCTAAGCCGTCGCCCGGTGCAGCTTCACTTTGATGTCGTGGATCTGGCGCCTCACGCTTTTGATCAGCTTATGATCGTGCGCCTGAATCGCGGAATCCCGCTGTTTTTTCAGCTCTTTTATCTGCTGTTTCAGAACGGCCTTATCGACTCCTTTGGCGTCGTGGTGCGCATGCTTGGGAATGGAAAGCGCCACACACAAGGCGTCCAGCAGATGTTCCTTGTTCATCTGCGTGTGGCCCTTGACGGCCGGATGATCGATGCCTGTGGCCATTTCCCTCAATTCGGCCACGGTTTTGTGCTTAAGCTCGTCGTACGTCAACGCCATGGGACCTCCTGTCGTTTCGCTTTTTCGAGGTGATGATAGCGAGAAACGCGCGACAAAGCCAGTTTTGGGCTAGGATTGCAGCAGGAAACAATATGAAAGCAAAAGCAAGTGTACTGGTGAGCGTCTTCGTTATTCTCCTCTTTTCGGCCTGTACTCGTGAGCAGGCCGAACCGGCTGTCCAAAAGCCGGAACAACCCGCTTCACAAGCCCCAACTTCTCCGGCTGAAACAGCGGCGGTCAACCCGGCCCTTCTTGACCCGACCCAGGCAGATGAAAAGGCGCCTGCTGTTTTCAACATCCAGTTCGAGACGACCAAGGGCGACATCCTGATCAAGGTTACCCGGAACTGGGCGCCGAACGGTGCAGATCGCTTCTACAATCTGGTCAAGATCGGCTATTTCGACAACACCGCGTTCTTTCGGGTGCTGCCCAATTTCATGGCGCAGTTCGGGATCAACGGGAACCCCGAGGTCAACCGGATCTGGAGGAATTCCCAGATTCCGGACGACCCCGTCAAGGAATCGAATCGTAGAGGCTACCTGACCTTCGCGACTGCCGGCCCGGACACGCGTACGACCCAGCTTTTCATAAATTTCAAAGACAATCCCGGGCTGGATGGGCAGGGCTTTGCGCCCATCGGCCGGGTGGTTCAGGGAATGGACGTCGTCGACTCCCTCTATTCAGGCTACGGAGAGGGCAGCCCGCAAGGGAAAGGACCCAACCAGATGTTTATCCAATCGGGCGGCGACACTTACCTGAAGAAGTTTTTCCCGAAGCTCGATTACATCAAGAAAGCCACGATTGCCGGGTAACGGCCCCGAAGCCGCCGGGCTCCTGTTGGTTCTTTTTGCCTCTTATAATTGACGGGAGAGGAGTTACCATGAGAAAGGCTGTTTTTTTGCCTTTGCTTCTCGCCATCCTGGCAATCGGGCCGGCGTCGGACATCGGGCTAGGTCAGGACCAGCCCCAGAGCGCCACGACCGCTCCGGCAGATGAGAACGTGAAGAAGGGGGCTGATCTCAACGCCGCCAGGCAGTACAGCCAGGCGGAATCGGTCCTGCGCGCGGCCGTGGCCGCTAACCCCGCGGACCCGAATGCCCATCTGCAACTCGCTGTGGCTCTGTTTGAGCAGAACAAAATCGAGGAGGCGGGGAGGGAACTGGAGCTGGCAGCGCCTTTGCAACAGGGCGCCGAGAAGCAACAGGCCGACTTTTACAGGTATCGCGGCGCTGTCTATGTCAAACAGGGGAAATGGAACGAAGGGGTGCAGGATCTGGAAAAAGCGATCAAGCTGGATCCAACAAAGCCTTACAATCACTATTACATCGGCGTCGCGTACGGTAAGCAAGGGCGGCCGGACAAGATGGTAGAACACTTAGGCATGTTCCTGAAGCTCGCGCCCAACGCCCCTGAAGCACCCCGGGTCAAAGCCCTGCTGGCCTCGGTTCAGTGACCACGTCTGAATGGAATGAAAACGCCGCCTCACTGCCACTCCTGTAGAACCTGGACGGCCGTGTCCTCCGACAAGACGGTCAGACGAGCCGGGAGACCGGGGGTGACCAGCAACTGTTTTGGCTCTCTGTCCGGGATGAACACGGCCTCGGCCCTGGTTTTCTTGAGGATGAGAATGCTCTTTTTCGGCCCGAGCACGAACAGGCCCGTCGATAGAGCATCGGCCATCGTCGCGTTCGGCGCGAGAATCGTCACACCCGCGAGCCCCATGGCCGGGTACCCGGTGCGCGGGTCGATGATGTGGCCGTAACGACGCCCTTCGATTTCCACAAACCGTTCATATTGACCGGAGGTGGCCACGGACCATTGATCGGGCATCTCGATTTTGGCCAGATTCGCCGATCGGTTGAACGGATCCCGGAGGGCAATCGACCACGGCAAGCCCGGTTCTGCCTGGCCGGACACGCGGATGTTGCCTCCCAAATCGAACATGAAATTTGAAGCGCCAAGATCCCGGCACTTCTGCCAGGCGAGGTCGACAGCGTAACCCTTACCGATTCCCCCGAGATCCACGCGCATGCCCCGACCGGTCAGGAGAGCAGACCGACCCATGACTTGGATCCGGCGGAAGTCCACGAGAGCCAGAGCCTGGCTGATGGCTTCATCGGACGGCAGAGAAGGCCGCGCCCCTTTGACCTGCTGCCACAGATCCATAACCGGCCCTACGGTGACGTCGAAGGCCCCACTCGTCAGCTCCCCATAGGTCTTAGACAGTTCGAGCAGACGGCGCGTATCGTAAGGGGCCTCGAGCGGGCGGGTGCCGGCCGCCGCATTGAGGCGGGAGATGGCGCTGTCTTTGCGGTAAATGCTCAGCTCGGCGTCAAGCGCCTGCATGAGGCGCCTGGTTTCGGCAGTGGCGTCAGCGAGCTTGCCGGCCTCGCTCCCAGCCAGCGTGAGCGTGGCCCGTGTCCCCATGGTTTCAAAGGAGCTGCCAGCGGGCGCCGGGCTCGAGAGCCAGCAGGCAGGAAGGAGCACAAGCCAGGCCAACCCGATCGGGAGGAGCAACATCGGCCCTCGGAACGTGCCAGCCATGCCTGCACGGTCTTTCGGGCTGGCGTGGCGGCCAAGGTGAGCTAACAGAAAAAACGGCGCAAGCCTGCCCTGGACTTTATACATATTTCTGGACCCCGTTACCCTTGTCCGCCTGTGGTTACACAGCCGCGCAGCGCTTGAAACAGAGCCGCAAGCGCTGCGCGGCGCTGTGTAACGCGTTCTAGACCCCGCTGCGGTTGGCTGCGGGGATGCTCTTGAGCGTCTCGATGGTGATGTTGACGTCCTCTACGATCTGGAAGTCGAACATCCCCACGCAGATAAAGTCAGCACCGTTCTCGAAGGCGAACTTGAAGCCGTCCTTGGGATGAATGGCGCCGCCGGCCAGCACCTTGAACGCCACCCAGGGAACCTTGACCGTCTTCATGAACTCGATCGTCTTTTCAGGGAACAGGTCGAAGATATTGTCATGGAACTTGTTGTGGTCGAGGCTCGTCGCCGCATCGACGCTCCATTCCTCGCGGAACTCTCGCGGGTGGGCTGACCAGTACCGGTCATGGTGAAGCGTCTTCACGTAGTAATCCGGCTTCATGCCGGCTTGTTCGCAAGCGATGGGAACCTCGATCGAATGTGCCCCGATGCCGGCCACGTAACCCTGGCTCTTCATGTAGTCCAGAGCTTTGCCGAGCAGCTCTGTCTTCCCGTTTTTGACGAATTTCTCGGCATATGCGCCTTGCACGTAAAGCGTCGTGCAGCCGCCGTCGATGGCCTTGTCGATGTCCGTCTTGAGGTCCTTGTCGGTCGGATAGACCTGGCACATGGTCTGCATCTTTCCGCCTAGAATTTCGACGTATTTTTGAAAGAGGGGGATCTGGCCGGTCACCAACTGCATCATGGTTATGCCGGCGCGCTCGGCCAGTTCGATCGTCTCGAGGACCTTCCGATCGGTGTTGTAGGCCTTAAACAGGGACGAGGCGTAGATCAGGTCTCTGGCATGGGCCCAGCCGCCGATCAGGTTGCAGCCGAGAATCAGCCGGGTCACCTCCAGATTGCCCAGCTTGCCCTTAGGCAGCTCACCCTTCAACTCTTCCAGCTTCACTTCCTGGAGCTTGATGGTCGCACCCGTGATTGCGTGAGCCTTTTCCCATTTGTACTTCCGGGCAGCGCCGAACGAGAAGAAACCCAGCAGGGGAATCCCGGCGAGATTGGCCACCAGGTTGCGGCGAGTCATTGGGCCGGTCACGGTCTCAACGGCAGGTGTCTCCGAAGGAGCCGCTTCCGTTTGAGTGGCCGGCGCCCTTCTCCGGCTGAACAGGCGGTCAAGGCCGGGCAGCAGGTTCGAGGGAAAGAAGAGGACAATGCCGAGAGCCAGCAGCTCAACGAGGTTCTTGTCGACAAAAAGGTAGTGGCCTTCGACGGGCATCCGCAGGTCAGTTCCAATCAGCGGGGGGTGGGCCGCGTAGTAAAGAAGGAGGAAACAGATGCCGGCCACGCTGGCAACTCGAGTCAACCCTCCCAGTACCAGGGCTAAGCCAACCAGGATCAACCCCCAGATGTTGATCAGATCCACGGCTTTGAGCAGACTCGGGCTCGCCCCGATCGCGTGGAAAAGGCCGGCCAGGAGACCCCGGGCTGATTGCAGATACGGCGCAGAAGTCCAGCCGGGAATCAGCAGCTTGGCGATGCCTTCGTACAGGAAATGCCAGCCAATGGCGATTCTCAGGACCAGGAGAACGATCGTCTGGGTACGGGACAAGCGGGAGAGAATCATGACGACTCCTTTCGAGACGGTCTCGACCGTCCGCACGCTTGTCTCTTATACATTTACCGCATGGCCCGGTCAACCGTGTTATGGCCGCAGTCGCGGCCTTTTGTCCCGTAGTACAATGACCCGCACCTATGTCGAAAAGAACACTTCTCGCACTTTTCTTGCTCGGTTTTTCATGCTCGCTGCAGGGTCAGAGCCAGGCAGACCTCAAGGAGTACTTCGAGGGCAAGCAGGTTGCTGTAAAGATCGACATGCCCGGCGACAAAAGCGGGATAGACCTCCGGATGGACGACCCGCGCCTGATCGATTTCGCTGAAGTCGGCAGGAGGATCAAGCGCTACGGAGTCAGCATCCGCCGGGGTGATGAAGTCATGGTCACGCTGGTGAAAGTGAACAAGCGGAACATCGAATTTCAGCTGGGTGGCGGCGGATATGGAACTGCCGGGGACTCCGTTTCCAGGCCGTCAATCGACACCTATGTGCCGAAATCCGAGCGCGAGAAGCGTCTTGAGAACGAGGTGCGCGACGAGAGAGACCCGCGGCAGAAGAAACGGCTCCAGGACCAGCTTGATGATCTGCGGCGAGAGCGCGAACGCGAAGAAGCACGGCTCAAGGCCGAAGCCGCCCAGGCGGAAATTCTCGCCGATGCCCAGGAACGGAACCTTCGACTCGCCTCCGGCTCCCGCTTCAATCTGTGGTTCGAAGAAAGGGTGCCGGCTGAAGCCCTGACGCCCGACGCCGTTAAGGCAGCCCTCGCCGATTATGTCGATTTCGGCACGGAAGCTGTTCGAGGGAACCGTGACGACAGCAGTGACAGCAGATCTGACGAGAGCGGCCCTGCTCGCGCCTTCGCTTTGCGGAAAGGTGTAACCGAGCAGGAAGTGAGGCGGGCGTACGGGGAGCCCCGCAGCAGATCCGTTGAGCAAGTGAAGAACTTGTCCCTGGTGACGGCGACCTACGAAACCGAGGACGGTGAGCTCGTTGCGTACTTCGTCGAAGGGGTCCTGGTCAAGTACTCGATGTCGTCGAAGTGACGGTGGCGACACGCGCTGCGCTACCGCGACCCGAGCACCTGCTCCGTTGTGACCACCGTTGCATATTCGCCGTTCAGGTTCGCCAGTGACAGATGGTGGACGTCTTCGGCATCCCACCACCGGCCGCGCAGGTCGCGTTTTCCGAATGTGGCGGTAGCGTCGGCTATCCCGTAGGTCTTGAATGGACCCTCAAAACGAGGCGGGAATATGCGAGAATAGCCCGGCCTGATGAAACTGAAACTGATCAGCTGCGAAATCCTGTACCGCGAAGTGTGCTATCTGGTGGCGCGATCGCGCCATCAGGTCGATATCGAGTTCCTTCCCAAAGGTCTCCACGATCTGGGCGCCCCGACGATGCTTCAGGAGCTGCAGCGGGTCGTGGATCAAGTTGATGCCGCGCGCTACTCAGCGATTATTCTCGGCTACGGCCTTTGCGGCACCGGCATTGTTGGACTAAGAGCGCCGGCGATCCCCCTCGTCGTTCCGCGCGCTCACGACTGCATTACGTTTTTCCTTGGAAGCAAGGAGCGTTATCTCGAGTATTTTCACAATAATCCAGGAGTTTATTTCCGGACAACCGGCTGGATTGAGAGGGGTGAGAATCTCGTCCAGCTCGCCGGCCATGTTTCCATTCATGAGCAATTGGGCGGACACATGAGCTACGATGTCCTGGTCGCCAGGTACGGAGAAGAAAACGCCCGCTACATCTGGGATCAGCTCGCCGACTACACGAAATACTATCGCCAGCTGACTTTCATTGAGACCGGCATTGAGCCTGACGGCAGCTTCGAAGAAAGCGCCCGGCAGGAAGCTGACCGCCGGGGCTGGTCCTTCGAGAAGATCACCGGAAGCCTCAGTCTCCTCGAGCGACTGGTCGAAGGCCAGTGGAACGAAGCGGACTTCCTGGTCGTTCCGCCCGGCTTGCGCGTCGGCGCCAGATACGACGACCAGATCATGGAAGCCAAGGCCTGATTTATCCAGGAATCACACGAATGGCGGGAATCGCGGCCATCGACGGGCGTGATTCGTGGATCGGATAAGGACTCCAGGCTAGATCTCGATTCCGAGAACCGACCTTAACACGTACCCTATGCCAAAGCTGAAGGCGGCCACTGCGAAACTGAGCGCCGCCATCTCCAGAAAGCGGCTTTGGAAAGGTTCGCCGCGGGCCACCGAGATGTAGTAGTTGAAGCCGGCAATAATCAAGATAGCACTGCCGAGCGTGAGCGCCAGGCAGAGATAGTAGTTCGTGAAGACCAGGTAGGGAAAAATCAGGATGATGACTGTACAGATGTAGGCGATGCCCGTGTATACCGCCGCTTTCGTCGCGTTTTTCCCGCTTTCTTCTGACTTGGTTGAAAGGTATTCGGAAGCGCCCATGGACAGAGCGGCGGCAATGCCTGTAATAGAACCGGTGAGGGCTATCAGCCGCGTGTTCTGGAGCGCGAGCGTCAGACCGGCCAGCGCGCCGGTCAGTTCGACGAGGGCGTCGTTGAGGCCCAGAACCACTGACCCGGCGTACTTCAGGCGTTCCTCATCGAGCAGCTCGAGAAGCGCTTCCTCGTGTTCCTTCTCGTCCTGAGCGATCGAAAGCGCCTTATCGATCAGGCCCTGGATGGCGACGTAGTTTTCACGCGCGCTCTCCTCTCCACGCTCCATCAGCTTGATGCCAAAGGTAAATCCGAAGAGGCGGCTGATCAGGTAGTACTTCCACATCTGCCACCGACTCGGTCCCACGTCCTGTCCGGTGTAAAGGCGCCATTCCTGATAGTGCCGAAGCTCATCTCCGGCAATCTTTCTCAAAACATCCCGATTGTCCGGCGAATCCACGGTGTCGGCCAACCGACTGTACACGCAGTGTTCGGTGATTTCGTCTTTCTGGAAGTCCAGAAGCCGTTGTCTGAGTTGCGGATCGATCTGGGTTGTCACGAAAAAAGAGCTTACGCGAAAAGGGACCAGAAGTCAGCCTCTGTAACACACTTTCTGCCCGGTCGCTCACTTCGTACTCCATTGCGCGAAGAGTTTTGCGATCCCGGCCTCCTCGGCGTCTCCCGCGTGGACCACAACCCGGTAGGTCATCTCCAGCCGCTCACCGGTCTTCAGCTGGAAGCCTTTTTCATCCAGCCATTCGAAAGGGGTCGGCGAGAAGAAACCGTAATCGCGGGTAAACCACTTGCTCGGAAACCAGGGATTGCGCGGGCTGTCGAAGATGGCCACGCCCTCTCGCACCCCACATTGCACGCCGGAGTAATCGCACCACGGCGACGACACCCCATAGGTGCCCGTTTCCGCAAGCCGGCCGGCGGCGTTGACCAGCGTTCCGCCCTGCCTGACCGACAGCGCCGGCACGACTCGAGCCGCGAAGAGGGAATGGTTGGTCCGCTGAATTCGGATTTCGGTCAGCGGAACCAGGACAACGCGAAAGTCGATGATCCGCAGTCTCTGCGAAGGGGCGTCGACACGAATCATCCGCTGGTCGGTCATGATGGCAGGCTGCCCGGGCTTTCGCCATTCGCATTCGTCCCGAATCTCGACGTAGTCCGGCCCGCCGTGCGCGATTGAAGGTCCCTTGGAGACAATCTGGCCCTGGTCATTCCCTTCCTGCCAGTAGTTGCCGTCGTTGACTTTATCGCAACCGAAAAACAGCGACCGATGGTGTGGCCATGGCAGTGAGGATTCGGTAGTCAACGGAAGACCCGAAACAGGTCCATTGACCGGGAAAAAGTACGGATACTTCTGACCGGAACCAAAACGATAGCAGGTAACCGTCTGGTCATTGAGGCGGACAATGATGCGATCGTCCAGCCGTTCCGCACTCATTTTTGCCGGCTGGGGCTCGGCCGGTTGAGCGACCGCACGTCTTGGCGGCATATCCAAAAAAGCAAGGAGCAGGAGAAAGGACAACAGTACTCGTTTCATGACTCCGGCGAGGATAGCCAACCCGTGGCCCAGGTGCAAGTCCGCCTGGGCAAGTGCGTCTGTGGTAACCTGAACACAATCCCTACCCCCGCGTGTAAGCTCATGTTGCGAGCAATTTGCATGTTCTTGACAGTCTCGATGCTCGTTCCCGGGCTTAGTCCCAGCTTGAAGGGGCAGGACACCGCGACGGCTCAGCTCGAACGCGGCTATCAGGACCTGTACGCCCTTCGCTTCGACAGCGCCCAGCGACAGTTTGAGCGATGGTGCTCGCAATACCCGGCTGACCCTCGCGGTCCGGCGTCGCAGGCCGCCGGGGATCTGTTTTCCGAGCTGGACAGGCTGGGCGTGCTGGAAGCCCAATTTTTCGAAAAGGACGAGTCGTTCGAATCCCGTCCGAAACTGAAGCCTGACCCGCAGCTTCGCACCCGGTTTTATGCCCGTCTCGAACGGGCCGAGCAACTGGCCAAACGGCGTCTCGACACGGCCCCCAATAACCCCGATGCCCTTTTTGCACTGACCCTTGTTTACGGGCTCCGCGCCGACTACTCGGCTCTTATCCAGAAAGAGAACATGCAGGCGCTCAGGTACACCCGGCGGGCCGCCGAATCCGCCAAGAAACTCCTGAAGATTAGGCCGACTTATTACGACGCTTATCTGGCGACCGGCATCAGCAACTACCTGGTGGGGAGCCTCTTTGCCCCGCTCCGTTGGCTGCTGCGGCTCGGCGGTTACACCGGGGATCGGCAGGAGGGCCTGCGCCACCTGGAAATCACGGCCAGCCACGGCCGGCTGCTCGCGCCTTTTGCGCGTCTGCTCCTGGCGATTGCCAGTCTAAGGGCGCGCAATCCCGACCGGGCCCGTCAAATCCTGGTTTCCCTCAGAGATCAGTTTCCGACGAACCCGCTGTTCGCCAAGGAAATAGCGCGCATCGACGCCAGAGCCTCAAGACAGTGACCGGAGGTCTCGCGCACGCGCTGAGGGTGGTGAAATCGACCCCTTTTCCCTTTTCTATGCATCTAATCATTAGCACTCTCGGCCCAATTTCATCGATTCCTGGTGAACCATGAAAGTCACTTTTTATATGGAGGCCGCCTTGTTGTTCTTCTCGGTCGGAAGCGCCCGGCCGGAAAGCCTGGCGATCGATCCTGTGCGTTCGGTGATGACGATCCGCGTCTTCAGGTCGGGGCTTTTCTCGGGTCTGGCACATGATCACGAGATCGAGGCCCGCGGAGTGGAAGGTCAGGTCACGACCACCGGAAACCAGCAGGTGTCTCTTCGCGTCGACGCGAGAAAGATCAAGGTTCTTGATCCGAGGTTGTCACCTAAGGACCGGGCGGAGGTCCAGGAGACCATGGAAGGACCGAAGGTCCTCGACATTGACCGTTTTCCAGAGATCCGATTCCAATCCACCTCCGTTACCCAAAAAGCACCCACGCTCTGGCAGGTGGCCGGAAACCTGACTCTGCACGGGCAGTCGCGTCCCGTCACGGTCGAAGTGGCCGCAAACGGTTCCCGATATACCGGACAGGTCACGATCCGGCAGCGGGATTTCGGGATCCGGCCGGTCAGCTTGTTTGCAGGGACGGTCAAGGTCAAGAACGAGGTCAAGATTGACTTTGACATCCAGACGATATCGGCCGCCCCCTCAGCCTTCGCGCCGGCAGAGAACGGGGGAAGCGCAGAATGAGGAGTTCCCTGCACAGGCCTGTGCGTTTCGCGCTGCTCACTGCCCTGATCGCCCTGATCGTGTTGACGGGACGGCTCGTTCACGGGCATGACGGCCTCGAGGAGCGGCTGGCAAAGGACCGCCCTGAATTCTGGGCGATGAAGCTGGTCGGCTCGGAACTGCTCATGACACTAATGGATTTTCCGCATGGGACGGAAACGGGACGGCTCGAGCTGGGACTGGAGGCGGGTTGGCTGCCCTCGCTCAGCGCCCAGCAGCGGCTGGTGGGTTTCAGCGGAACCAAGGAAGAGAACCTCAACCGCACGCCTGTCTTCGCGCGTCCCCGAGTAAGTCTGGGCCTTCCGCACGAGTTCACATTTTCCGCTGGTTATGTCCCGCCGGCCCGAATTGACGGAATCAGACCCAACATTCTGACCCTGGCCGCCGGGCGCCCGGTCCTGAGCACCTCGATTTGGCGCCTGGCTGTCCGGTTCCACGGCCTGGTAGGCAACCTGCGCGGGGATATCACCTGCGATCGGGACACGGTCTCGGCCGGACTCGATCCGGTCCGGAATCCGTACCTGTGCGAGGCGCCCTCTAACGATACGATGACGATTCGAGCCGGCGGTTTTGATGTGTCCCACTCCTTCGCGGTGACTCGTTCCATTCAGCCGTATGTGACAGTGGGCCTGAACTACTTCGACACGAAATTCCAGACGGATGCCCGGTATTCGGGCATCGTCGATCATTCGCGACTGCTCGGGGCCGGTTCTGCGTTTTCGGTCGGGGCGGGCTTGTCTTATCGAGTTGCGCGTCGCATGAGGGTTACCGGAGAGGCGTACTACACGCCCCTCGACGTGCAGAGGTACTTGCAGCCGAGGATCACTGACGGATTGTTCAATCTTCGAGCCCTGCTGGCTTACGAGCTGCGTTGAGGCGGCCTTCTCGGGAGGATCTCGGCGCTGCTGAGCAGGATTCCAATCCTGAGATCGGGTTCTGCTGCAATCCGCCGGTCGATATAGTCCTGAAGCCCGTGCGGCGGATAGTGTCCGAAGCCCATTCGCCGGGCCAGCTGCCGGGTGATCCCGTCAGTGACCAGCGTGATGCGCATCTTCTTCGCGATATTTGCCACGACGATCGCTTCGGCGCACGTCAGGCGGTCGGGAACCATGCCTGACTCGACCGTTTCCGGAGCTCGGCGATTACCTGGGTCAGTCGTTTTGTCGGGGTCCGCCGCGTGTTGTCGTCGGCAATGATGACGACTCTTCCGGAGCCCTTGACTCCTTCCCCAAGCGACGCCACGCCGAAGGGCCGCCGCAGGGCGGCGAGCACGGCTTCTCCTGTATCCCGCACACCCGGCAGATCACCGGGCTCTACCTCGAAGATCAGGTTACGTTCGGGGATCCTGAGCCAAAGGGCGCGATCAATATAAGGAACCCGTCGTGAGACCATCACAAAACTCCACGTCACCTCGTAGCATCAGCACCATTCAAGCGTCCTGGCTTGCGCCGGCAGTCGCCCCGGTCACCCTCTACACTCCGGTTCGGAGACAACGGCCGCCGGGCTTGTCGCCCGGAGATACTGGGCCATTCGGCCCCTGGTTGTCCTGGCGGCCCGATCAGGATCGAGCGTGTAGTCCCATGACAGTTCGGCGGTGAGAAAACCGCCATACCCAACCTGTCGCAGGGCCGTCAGAAAGGGCCCGAATTCAAAGTTGCCGTAACCTGGAATCAAGTGCTGATCCCGCTGCCCCAGGTTATCGTCCACATGCACGTGGAAGAGCCGATCGCCCAGCCTCGCGACCATCCTTGCCGCCGACTCTCCTACAACGTGGCTGTGGCCATTGTCGAGCACCACTCCCAGGTTGTCCCAGCGAACATCATTGATCATAAGTAAGTTGACCGCAAGGGAGGGCTTGTTCGTCGTCGACGAAGTTTGGAGGTAAGACGATGGAAGTCGCCTGCGGTTACACCATCCCGATCACGCTATACGGCCTGCCACCTTCGCCGGAAAACCATCTGAAAGGCATGCAGATCAACGGAAAGGCCGGTTTCAAGGCCATTGAGCTGGAGTTTACCGACCACCTCGTTCCGGCTCACCGTCGCGATCTGCCCAAGATGAAGGCGATCCTCAACGATTACGGCATGCGGTGCGTCTCGGTCATGGCCGTAGAGGAGCAGATGTTCAGTCTCGACGAGGCTACGAAACGCAAGGCGATTTCAGACTTCGATGCGATTACCGGCCTGATAGCCCAGCTGGAGTGCCCGATGGTCGCTATCTGCGGCTATATGCCGCCGGAAATTCGACCGAAGGGGACCGAGCTGGACGTAGGCGGGCCGCCCACAGCGGTGACTGTGGGAGATGACTTTTCCTGGCCGCGGTTCTGGTCGAACGCGGTCGATCTGGTGCGCCGGCTGGCCGAAATCGCAGCCCAGAAAGGTCTCACTCTGACCGTCGAAACTCGGGCCAATGATGTCTTCTCCTCGACCGACGCGGTGATGAACCTCCTGAGAGAAAGCGGCGCCAGGAATACCGGCGTCATCCTGGACGTGGCCCATGTGCATGCGGGGAAGGAATACCTCGCCTTGGTGATTCCCAAGCTGGATGGGATGATCAAGCTGGTCCATCTGTCGGACAACGACGGGACCAATGCCTACCATTGCTCCCCCGGCCGGGGGAACATCGACTTTCCCGAGGTGATCAACAGCCTGAAGAAGGTCGGCTACAACGGTTATCTGGTCGTCGACACCGCCGGCGTCCCCGACATAGTGGAGGAAGCGATCCGGGCTCGCGATTACTACCAGAGACTGATTGCGATGGTCACCGCATGAGGGTCAGTCTCAGCTCTTTCTTATATTTGAACTTCCCGCTTGAAGAGGCTGTCAGGCGGATTGCCGTTGCCGGGTATGAGGGTGTCGATGTTCGGGGCGGGCGGCCCCATGCCTATCGCCATGATCTCAACAGCCGGGAAATCCGCCGGCTCAGAGAAATCAGCGACAGACTCGGTCTCCAAATCGCCTGCGGGACAGCCTGGACGAGATCTGCTCGGCCGCCGATTCTCTCCGGCTGAAAGTGGCGCTTGAGCCTGCCGACAAATTCGAAACGGATCTGGTCAACAACTGCGAGCAGGCGCTCCAGCTGAGTCCTCAACTACCTGGACCGGCAGGTTCTCGCACTGACGGCCGAGCAGGTCATTGCTGAATTCCGGATAAGCAAGGAAGAGTTCGGCCGCGTCATCTCGGCGTTTCGCTACGCGTACGCGGTTTTCCAGATCGTAGGAGGATGGCTCGTCGACTCCCGGGGGCCAGTCCTGGTCTTCCCCGCAGCCGTCGGCCTCTGGTCGTTGGCCGGCATTCTCACGGCCCTGGCCGGGTCGATCCGCTCGCTCTCGCTGCTGCGGGCTTTGCTCGGAATCGGCGAATCCTTTAACTGGCCGTGTGCGCTGAAAGTCACCCAAACGCTCCTGTCGCTGAAAGACCGCGCCTTAGCGAACGGGATCTTCAACAGCGGGGCGGCGGCGGGCGCCATTTTCGCCCCGCTGATCGTCACGATTGTCACCCTGCATTGGGGCTGGCGGTATGCGTTTGTCGTCACAGGGGCTCTGGGCGCTCTCTGGATACTGGCCTGGCTCTGGCTGATTTCACCGTTTCGCGACCGACTGGGCGGCAGCCGGATGTCGTGGCGACATCTGCTGGCGGTGTTCGGTCGAATTCTTCGCAAAAGAAGCTTCTGGTTGTTGTCCGTCTCGGCGGTGATCGTAAACAGTGTCAGCTACTTTCTGGCGGACTGGATTCCGCTGTATCTGAAAACCGAGCGGGGCTTCAGCTTCGCGGTCGGGAATGCGCTTTCGGTCATCGTCTACGCAAACCTCGAATTAGGGAACATTCTAGCCGGTCTGTTCGTCCGGAAACTGGTATCCCGAGGAGCGAGCGTCTCCCGGGCGCGCAAGCTGGCCCTCTTGATCAGCTGCCTGCTGATGTCCTTTGCCGCTGCGGCCGGATTGACGCCCAGCCGGTTCTGCGCCGTGGGCTTTCTGATGCTGACCGCCCTGGGGGTGGCAGGGCGGGTGTCAACTTCCTGAGTTCGGTCGCCTCAAAGAGGCCGGAAGACTTACTTGACATCATACCGTCTACAGGAAGCGGCCGGAACCCGAGGGAACCACGAGTAACTTGGCTGTACGTCCAGCCCTCCTTGAAATAGCGCTCCTCGTTCTGAACGCGCGGACCTGGGGTCGCTTTGATCCGCGCTCCGTTGTGCTCCCAATCCACCGTCCAAAGATGATGCCCGAACCACTTGCCGTAGCCCCCGCCCTTCTCAAACGGCGCCCATCTCCGACGCCTCGCGGGCTGCGCCCACTCGCGGACCGGCGTCTCCCAGGTGAAGCGCACGAAACGCGGATCATCGGCGGTGGCAAGTCCCTGACACACATCCGCCACATCCCCCAGGGTCTTTCCCGCCAGCAGCTCGAAGAACCGTTCCCGCAGCCAGTAGCACAGCGGCGTCTGGGGGATGGTCAGAAACTTCGCCTGGAGGGGCCAGAAGACCGCCGGGTGGCTCATGGCCGCACCTCCTCGGGCAGCCGGGCGAGGATCGCGTCGTAGACCTCGCGGGCGATTCCCAGAGCGGCAACTGCTTCCTCAAGCGTAGGGTCCGTCGGTTCGCCCGGATACCGGAATCTCCACGCGTAGGTTGTCAGCGATTCAGCCCGACGGCAAACCGGCTCGAGCGAGGCGTCGAGAAGGCTCGTTTGCCGGCCGAGCATGCCGAGATCGCGGACCTTGCCGAAAGGAGTCTCGTGCCAGCTCAAGAAGGCCTTGAGTGCTTTCTCGGCCGCCTGCTGGCAATGAAAGACCGCAGAGGCGGTGAGAGGAGGGGCGCGCCCTCCAATAGTCGCCGGGCTGACAGCAGGTCTTGTTGTGCCTTGAGCAGCCACGGGCGCGTTTCAGCTATCTGAAGCTCGCGACGGTCATCCGGCATAGAGCAGCCTCCCTTCGCCTAGGACAGTCGCCGGAAGCGAGCTCTTCCATCCTGCTCTCCAATCGAAATCCGACTTGGACCAGACCAGGATGTCGGCGGAGGCGTCAAGACCCCAGAGCAGGGCATGTGCCTGCTGGGCAAGACGGTGCGCGGGCGCGTGAGCCTCTCGCAGGACCATGACGAGGTCGTAGTCGCTGTCAGGGCGGGCGTCGCCGCGCGCTTTGGATCCGAAGAGGTAAATTCGTTCCGGTCCAAACGCGTTCACCAGGCGGCGAACCATCTCGGCAAGCACCGAATCGCGTTCGAGAATGGGATCCGTCACGGCCGCACCTCCGCTCTTTCTGCCCCGCGCCTGAGCGCCCCGAGCGCCTCCCTGAGCAACCGATCCTTTTCCTCCGGGCTTTTCGGGCCGATGAGGCGGAACGCCGTCAGTCGGTGCTCCGGCGCGGGCGCAGAGCGCGCCAGAACGAACATGACACTATTAACGACCTCTCCGCTGATTTCCCCGAACGCCCCCGGACCCAGATGTGCGAGCGTCTCGATCGTGGTCTCCCGCAACACACCGCCAAAAGCCTTCCGCTTCTTCCTCTCCTTTTTCTTCTTCTTTTGCTCCTCTGTCTTCTCCTTCTCCTCATCAAGCGCCCGCAGGTCGGCGAACGAACGCAGGAACATCCACGACTGCTGAGTGACCATGGCGACTCGGCCGCCCTCACGCGCCAGTTCAATCGAGCGAAGGATGAAAGCCGCGTAAAGGTCGCGCCTGGCGGGTTGGAAGTGCCTGCCCACATGGCGCTTGACTATCTCGCCCATGTTCTTCGACCCCATGTAAGGCGGATTGGTCGCAACGACGTCGTACCGGCGCGTCAGGAGGTCCACCAGCGAAAGGCCCCTCTCGGCGTCCCGGCCGAAGAACGCCGTGCTCAGGTCCGGCGCCGAAGCGTCGGCGTCGAAGTGCTCCCGGAGGCGCACCAGTACGCCCCGCTTCCACGGCTCCAAGTCGCTGGTGGTCCCGCAGAAGCCCCCTCTCCCTATCCTTTGCCCACTGGTACTCAAGCTCTTTCTCCACGGGCTCCTCAATTCGGATCAGAGACCCCAGTTCGTCCACGTGGGAGAGTGCCCCGAAGATCTCGAGGAGTGCAGGCTTCAGGGCAGCGTCCTCTGGGTGCTTGCGTAAAAATGCTTCCAAGTGGTCCTTGTCGGAAGGAAGGCGGATGTTGGCGGCCGCCAGGTTGATGCGGCGCGGGACGAACTCGGGCGCTTTCTCCACTTCGGGTAGAGGGTTGGCCAGAAGGCGGCAAGCTCCGCGCGGAGGGCTTCGCCCGGGGACTTCTGCCCGGCGCGGGAGGACAGCGCGCGGCTCGAACCCCGGAAAATGACGTGACCCTGGCGGATACCCGTCTTGATGCCTTCCTGTACGGCCCTCTCCAGTTTGGGAAGATCGTTGATTTCCCGTTCTTCGGCCAATCGGTGGGCCGCCTCTGACTTGTGCGGATCGCCCTTCCAGGAATTGATCACCTCGCGCATGGCCAGGAAGCGAGTTAAGTTCCGATCGAAGCCCGGGATGCGGTCACAAAGTACGAAGATCGTTTTCTGTTCGTCGGGGCGCAGGCTCTGGTCCTCCAGATCCGGCGCCTTCACGCCCGTCAGCGCAGCCAGGGGCGAGTGAATGCGAACTTCAATGTCGCCCTCCCTGGTGGCCGCGGCCCCGTCCATTGTCATACGGACCGCAAACTCGTTGTCCTTATAGAGGACGGTCTCGAAGCCAAGCAGCGAATAAAGGTGATTTTTCCTCTTCGCGGTGTCGTAGACGAAAAACGTGGTCAGACCAGCCTCGCGGTCGGCGTGCCGGAAATTGAAGGTCGATGTGAGCAGCCTTGAGAAAACCGACCAGGCGGCGTTCGCCGGTTTAATCCAGGCTGCGCGAGTCATGGACCGGATTTACCTGCGCCAGGTCTGGTCCGGGAACCCTGCTTTGGCTGCGCGCCTGGAAAAGGACACAAGCCCCAAAGGTCGCGACATCTGGGAGTATTTTCAAATCAACATGGGGCCGTGGTCAGAGCTGGACGCAGGCGAACCGTTTGTTACTGGGGTACCCGCTGAGCGGCCGCCCGGCGCGAACTACTATCCCGAAGACATGACCAAGGACGAATTCAACAACTGGTTGAAATCCCTGCCTGAAGCGGAGAAGCAGAAGGCGACGGGCTTCTTCCATACCATCCGGCGCGCCCCCGCGGCCGGCAAAGGGCTGGTATCCGTGCCGTATTCAGAAGAATACCGGCAGGAGCTGAGCGAAGCTTCCCGGCTTCTGCAGCAGGCCGCGGCGTCGACCCAGAACCCGAGCCTCAAGAGTTACCTCGAAAAGAGGGCTACCGCCTTCCGAACTGACGACTACTATGAGAGCGACGTCGCCTGGCTGGAGCTCGACAGCCCGATCGACGTGACCATCGGTCCGTATGAGACGTACATGGACGAGTTGTTCGGATATAAGGCGGCCTTCGAAGCCTTCGTGGGATTGCGGGACCAGGCCGAGAGCCGGAAGCTTGCTCTGCTGACGCGGCACCTCCAGGAGATTGAAGGCAACCTCCCGATTGATCCCCGGTATCGCAACCCGAAACTGGGGGGCCTTGCCCCCATCCGCGTCATCGATGAAATTGTGATAGGTGGTGAAGCTCGCAAAGGAGTGCAGACAGCTGCGTTCAACCTCCCTAACGATGAGCGCGTCATTCGTGAAGAAGGAAGCAAGCGCGTCATGCTGCGGAACGTCCAGGAGGCCAAGTTTCAAAAGATTCTGCTCCCGATCGCAAAGCGCGCGCTCGCCTCGGATCAGTACCAGCTCGTCAATTTCGACGCCTTTTTTACCCATATCCTGGCCCATGAGCTGATGCATGGACTGGGACCGCACGACATCGAGGTCGGGGGGCGCAAGACCAGCGTTCGCGAGGAGATGAAGGACCTCTACTCGGCCCTGGAAGAGGCCAAGGCTGACATCTCCGGCCTGTTCGCGCTCCAGTATCTGATCGATCACCGGCTCTTGAACCTCGACGGCACTTCGGAGCCTGCCATGTACGCGACGTACCTTGCGGGAGTCTTCCGGTCGGTTCGCTTCGGGATCAGAGAGGCGCACGGCCGCGGCATGGCCCTCCAGTTCAATTTCCTCATGGACGAGGGGGCCATCCAGCATGATCCCGCGAACGGAACCTTCCGGGTCGATCTGAGTAAGATCAAGGCGGCGACTCGCAAGCTGACCGGCCAGATCCTGACGATTCAAGCGCAAGGGGATTACCTGAAAGCCAAACAGCTGCTTGATCGCCTGGCTGTGATCCGGCCCGTCATGCAGCAGACACTGGTCAGGTTCGCCGACCTTCCAGTCGACATCCGGCCGGTTTTTGTGACAGCCGACCAGGTGGCGTCAGCGGCGAGCACGGCTCGGTCGACGCCGTTCCGACACCCGGGGTTCCTCCAACCGGAGTCGAACGGCGTGTTTCCTACTTCATCATCTGCCGCATGACCTCCGGGTCGCTGGTCGGAGGAACGATGTTCTTCATTCGCAGGTACGTCTCCGATTCACAGTTCTGATGTGGAAACCAATATCGACCAATTGTGAAACCGGTTCTGAGGCCATAAGTACCGGCCTTGGAGGCCTCGGAAGCGGAATTCTGCGCCTTCTCGCAATAGGCGCACGATTCCTTGACCCTTTGTTCCAGTTTATTTGTGGCGCGCGGACGGGGACGAGGGACAGGCGAGATAGGCCAAAGTCGGCCTGTGTTCCTGAGAAATAATCTGGTGTGCCGAAATGGCCAGCCCACGAAAGACGGATGTGAGATTCGCCGGGCAAGCCCGAGAAGCCGGTGCCGGATAGGAGTCGAGTCGCCGGTGGCCTGAATGGAAATCCAGCCAGCGCTTAATTCCTGCGATTACTTCGGTTTTCCCTGCCTGGTGATCATCTCAGGTAAAGCAATATGTCCAGTCGCGTCATGCTCAATCGCCAGGAAGACAAGGGGAAGGTCATCAGCCCTCATCTCATCCATGATCCGCTTTCCGTCCGATATGGCGGGTCCTCGATCAGTCAAGAAGTATGACAATGTATCCGAGGGCAGGATTTCCACACCGACGTCAATCAGTCCTTTTGCCATCTGGTTCCTGAAATGGACGACATCCCTGAATACCAGGTCGCTTCTGGCGGAAACCTGTACTTCGACGCCGATACAAACTTGTGTCCCATTTACGGTCTTGCACTTTCGCCAATCAATGTCGCCGGCCGTCTTTTTTGGTCCAGCCACCGACTGCTCGGAACTGGGCATCAATCATCTTTCGAAGGACGCCGCCGCTGTTCGCATTGCAGTCTGGCTTTACGATGAGTCTGAATGAGGTGAGAACTCCCTTTATTTCCTCTAGAAGACCGGTCAGCCCCAGCCTTTTGACTTTCTCTTCGGCTCCGTCATAGAAAACGATCTCGGCGATCTTCGGCATGCGCTTCTGTCCTCGTGCTCCGCGGAAAGAATCGTTCGCAGCTGCCAGGGTATTTCCAACGCGTTAGGCAAATCCGGGAACTCCCTGCGGAAGCGGTCAATAATGGGTTCGGAAGGCCCGATTTCCGTGCCTATCCAATAGCGCTTCAGTCGTTCCGCTGATACATACGTTGATCCGCCTCCGCCGAACGGGTCAAACACGACGTCGCCCTCGTTGGTCGAAACCAAGATACAGCGTTCCGGAATTGTCGGCTTTAGCTCGTTGATATGCCAGCGTGATTTGTCTTTTCTGTGCCTGGCTGGCGAGGTGTCATCCCAAAAGTCCGTGAGGTTTAGACCGGCAGGGTTGAGCTTGTTGCGGTGTCCGCCGTAGTCTTTGATTTCGCCTCCGCAATGTCGGCAAACCGGAATCGGAAGCCTCACCCGGTTGAAAGTTTTTGCCTCGCCCTTGGAGAAGTACAAGAGGCAGTAATGGGCCGGATAGAGTCTGCGCCCTCTCGGGTACGCCCCCTTCATGGAGACCGCAATCCAGTGCCGGAACTCCATTCCTATGTCCTCAAGGTATGAAGCGAACCGGAACCCCCAGCGCGGAAGAATATAAACGAAAAGCGAACCGCCGGGCTTCAGAACCCGTGCACTCTCGCTGAGCCACTGCTCGCACCAGTCGAGGTAGTCGCCATTGTCTTTTCTGTCGTTCCCCCCGTTGTTGTACTCCTTGCCAAGGTTGAAGGGCGGATCGGCAAACACGGTATCGACCGAGTCTTCCTTGACGTGGGCCAACAGTTCTAAGCAATCGCTTTTGAAAAGGACCCCCCGAGGAGTCACCAGATCCGGTTTCATCTTGCGAAAATACCACTATCGACTGACAGGCCCCAGCCAGAGTCTCTTGTGCAGTGGTCACCATCCCTTGGGGAAGGCAGGAGGTGAAATTCGACGGGGTGTTGGCTTTTCAAGGCGGCCGGTTGGGAATCCATTTGCTATCCTTTGGGAGAATCATCAGGCAGGCGGAAAGGGAGCAATGGCTAAACCGATCGGGACAAGCGGGGGTTCGAGGGTTTTCTGGTCCCACGTGCTTTTCCTGGTTCTGCTTGCGGTGCTCTTTGTCGCCACTACAGTCCCCTTTGGGAGCCGATTTCCGGTCAGCTGGGATGCGGGGCAGTTCGTGCTCGGCATGCACCACTTCTCGGTCACGATGCATCAGCCCCATATCCCGGGGTACCCTCTGTTCATAGGACTGGGACGAGTTCTTCACTGGTTGCTGCCCGTTCACACCTCGCTGGTGGTTGTCAGCGGGCTATTTGCAGCAGCCGCTCTTGCCGCGCTTTACTGGTTTACCTGGACATTGTCGCGGGAGCCGTGGCTCTGTCTCGTGACATCCGTGCTGTTCCTCGTCAATCCGGTTTTCTGGTTCTATCGGGAAGCAGCTTTGACATACACGGTGGACGCGTTTGCTACGATCCTCGTCGGCGCACTTTCCTATCGCGCCTTGACGGGCCGGGGAAGCCTGTCTTACCCGGCCGCAGTCATCCTCGGTCTTGTGGGGGGAGTCCGCCCCTCGGTGATCATCCTGCTCTTGCCGGTCCTGCTCTTCCCGAGCCTCGCCCGAAGACGTTTCCGCCAGATCCCGGTCATGTTCCTTCTTCTCGCCGCAACCGTGCTCGTCTGGCTGGTTCCGCTGATTGTGCTTTCCGGCGGATGGGCTGAGTACCAGTCAAGCGCCCGTCAGGTGACCGTTCGACAGACCTCCTTTCTCCTTGGCGGCGAGGTGCGAATTACTGTTGATCAGTCGATCGCATTAATCGAAGCCACAATCGGAGGATTGAACGTCGTGCTCCTTCCTGCTTTCGCTGGAGCATGGCTCTGGTTTGCCGCATGTCGTGAGAGCGTGAAAAAGCCCCCGGTCGAAATCGGTTTCTTCATCGCCTGGGTGGTTCCGGCCCTTCTTTTTTTCGGGCTCGTCCATTTCGGCCAGGTTGGGTATCTGCTCATAGTTTTGCCGCCTGCGTTTGCGCTTGCGGCCCGAGCCTGGCTGGCGGCGTCCCGGTTGCATGACTCGAGACGACGATTCGCAGCTCTCGCCATCCTGAGCGTGCTTCTTATCGGTCATGGGGTCACCTTTCCCCTGTTTTCCTGGGAATTGGCTGATCGACTGAGTCACCGCCAAGGTCCGCTTGGTTGGACTTTCAAACACCTCGTGCGCTTCGGGCCGGTCGCCTTCTCGATGAACGCCGATGCCATCCGTGCCAATGACAGTCGGATGCAAGCGCTGACCGAGATCGTGCGCCGCTATCCCCCTGACAGGACACTGGTCGTCTGTGGGTGGCCCTTAGAACCGAGACTTTTCCCGAAGATCTGGACTCAGCCCGACCCGTTTCGAACTCTGGCCGTCACCTGCCCGGATCACTTTATCGCCGATGTGAATCTCGAAGGTTCCTTCCCTACCGCCAAGGGGTTCAAGACCGGACGCATGCCTGACAACTCCACGTTCAAAGGAATCGACAGGGCCATCTTCCTCTTCGAAGAGATACCCGAAACGATGCTTCCCCAGGGCTTGCTGCTCGAACAGAGAATGTTTCGCGATCAACCCTACTACGAGGGGAAGGTACGGACGGACTTCGAGTTTCGAGGCACGCGCTTCAAGGTCGGAGACGGGAAATAGGTGGGCGCTAATCCGACGCTTCATCCTTCGTCCTTTGCCCGGCACGCACCTGACGCGCTGACGGTCCGCAAAAGCTTGCGGTTCCGTGGTGCTTTCGCTTCATCCTTCATCCTTCATCCTTCGTCCTTGGCACGCACCCGACGCGCTTTGCTGGAAAGCGCTGCGCTTGCGGCTCCTGTTTCGAATGGGTGCGGCTTTGTGGGATCTCGGATTCCGGGAAGATTTGATCCCGCTTTCTGCGTAGGATTATGATGCCCATTACACATGAGCGATGTGAAGATAGCAGTCGAGATAAGTGAGACCGGTCTGGTATGGAGTCGGCTTCGCGAGGAGGTGCAGGCGATGGCGCAGGCCGAGCCGATGCTGGCCAGCTATCTGCATGCCACCGTGCTGAAGCATCGGACTCTCGAAGATTCCCTGTCTTTCCTCCTGGCGGGGCGGCTTTCCTCAGCCTATTTTTCGGCCATGTCCTTCCGCGAGAACATCGATGAAGCCTTCGGCGCCTCTCCTGCGATCGGCGAGGCGATCCGCAGCGATCTCCTGGCGGTCGTGGATCGCGACCCGGCGGCTCGGGGCGTGGCTCAGCCGTTCCTCCACTACAAGGGCTTTCACGCCCTGCAGTCCTATCGGGTGGCCCATTGGCTCTGGGTCGAAGGTCGTGAGGCTCTGGCGTTTTTCTACCAGAACCGCATCTCTGAAGTGTTTGGCATCGACATCCATCCGGCTGCACGTATCGGTAAGGGGATACTGATTGATCACGGGACCAGTGTGGTCATCGGCGAGACGGCCGTAGTAGGGGACAACGTCTCCATGCTGCACGAGGTGACTCTGGGCGGGACTGGCAAAGAGAGCGGCGATCGGCATCCGAAAGTCGGTCACGGCGTCTTGATTGGCGCGGGAGCGAAGGTACTCGGCAACGTCCGAATCGGAGATGGAGCCAAGATCGGAGCAGGCAGCGTCGTTCTGAACAATGTGCCGCCACACACCACGGTAGCGGGCGTTCCGGCAAAGATCGTGGGGCGGCCCGAAACCGAGGCGCCCGCGCTGTCGATGGATCAGAACATCGAGTCCCAGCTGGGCGATGAATAGCCCGGGCGATGAAGCCGGTCCGGTGTAGAATCGCCCGCATGCCGAACTCCCCTCCTCGCAGCGCTTGTGATTCTTGCCCTTGGGTTTCTTGTTCCTGGATCGGTCCACCCTGGTGCCCGACGGCGACAACTGGCTGATGTTCGTCAAGAACGAACGGAAAAACCGAAACCCGAGAAAAACATCCGCCTGGTCCGTCCGACCGGCCCTGCCGGTCCCTTTTCCGCACCTTCCCTGCCGATTACCGGCAACTACTGGGCGGAAGGACCGACGGCAATCAAGGTCGGAGAATTCTGGCAGGTCTACTTCGATAAGTACCGCGAACGGCGCTACGGAATGGTGCGTTCCCGCCGACTCTTACATCCCCCCGCTTTCCTGTAGACTGGAACCACCGCCATTGCTCAGGAGGCAGCATGTTGAATCAGACCCACGTCCTGAGAGCGTGGGGCCGGATCGTCCAGGGATATCGACCGATCCTTTCTATCGAGATCACGAGCCGGTGCCCCCTTTCTTGTCCTGGCTGTTATGCCTATCAGCCGAACCACGTGGGAGGAACTGCGCTTGAGCTGATTGCAGAGCAGAGGGGGCAGGATTTGGTGCGGGGCGTTCTGGACCTGGCTGCAAAGCATCGCCCGATGCTGGTCTCGATTGTCGGGGGGGAACCGCTGGTCCGCTATCGCGAGCTTTCTGCGCTTTTGCCCGAGCTTTGCCCCAAGGTCATGAGAGTCGAAGTCGTTACGAGCGCAGTCCGGCCGATTCCGACCGAATGGCGCCGGCTCGAAAACCTCGTGATCGTGGTTTCGGTGGACGGGCTGCAGCCGGAACACGACGCCCGCCGGAAACCGGCGACCTATGAACGCATTCTGGCGCACATTGAGGGCTGGCGCATCTTTGTCCACTGCACTGTCACCGGACAGATGGCTCGGACTCCGGGATACCTGGAGGCGTTCGTCCGATTCTGGAGCGCCCGCCCGGAGGTCGACAACATCCGGCTCAGCCTGTTCACTCCCCAGGTCGGCGAAATCAGGGACGAAGTCCTTCGACCCGAGGAGAGGCAGCGGATCGTCGACGATCTCCGCCCTCTTCTTGAAAGATTCCCGAAACTGGAGCTGACGCGACCCATGCTGGACGCGTACCTCAGACCTCCCCAGAGCCCGGACAAATGCATCTTCTCGCAAGTCACGACTTGCGTCTCGCCTGACTTGCAAACGCTCGTGGTGCCGTGTCAGTTGGGCGGGACTCCGGACTGCTCGCGGTGCGGCTGCGCCGCCGCGGCCGGGTTTGAAGCGGTGGGCCGGGCGACCGTGGCCGGTCTGCGCCTGGGTGCAATCTTCCGCGTTTCCCGAGGAGTGGGATCTTTCTTGAACCGCGTACGAACAGCCGTTATCCCGACCTCGTCCTCCCTGGACATCAAGAAAAGCCCGGAAACAACCGGGGAGACTTCCTGACATTCGCCGGGCTTCTCCGCTCTAATGCGAGTTGACGGCGCCAATGCACAGCGGCATGAGGTGATTTTGACAATGACGGCGATCAGGATCCCGGCGATCGGTGGGGCCGGGCGGCAGGATCGTGTCATTCCGCGAACAAGTCACGTCTTGGCCGAACCCCGATGCCCAACCCGTGTTACCATTCCGCCCAAATGAAGAGACTCTGCTGCTTTTCACTCCTGCTTGTTTTTCTGTCGACCCTGTCCTTTGCAGGTCAGAATTTCAATGCCGGCTGGAAATTCTCGCGCGGAGCACACCCCGGCGCTGAGGCGGTCACCTTCGACGACACCTCCTGGACGGCTGTTCGTCTGCCGCATGACTGGGCGATCAGCGGCCCCTATCAGCCGGAAGGTGATGGCCATACGGGAAAACTCCCTTGGCGTGGGGAAGGCTGGTATCGAAAGAAGTTCTCCCTCCCGGCCAGTCAGGCGGGCAAGCGCGTGTACCTCGATTTCGACGGCGTCATGGCCATGCCCGTGGTTTATGTG
This sequence comes from Acidobacteriota bacterium, assembly GCA_041946865.1. GTDB lineage: Bacteria > Acidobacteriota > UBA6911 > RPQK01 > RPQK01 > RPQK01. The sequence goes on from JBHGBF010000019.1 coordinate 37,639, forward strand.
AATGGCCGGGAAGCAGGCCGTTGGGATTACGGATACATGTCGTTCCGGGTAGACGCCACGGATTTCGTGCGTTTCGGGGAGGACAACCTGGTTGCCGTGCATGTCGACACGAGGCCGCACAGCTCCAGGTGGTATCCGGGTGCAGGGATTTATCGGAAGGTGCAGCTTGTCATCAGCGACCCGATCGGCATCGCCCATTGGGGGACGTTCGTGACGACGCCGGAAGTCAGCGGCGCCGGGGCCACCGTCCGGGTTCAGACGACCGTTGAAAACCATCGAGGCCAGGCGGCGGATGTTCATTTGGAGAGCGTGCTGGTGGATCCGGCCGGCCGGCAGCTGGCGAAGGTTCCGGCTGCCGGGTCAGTGGCGGGAAACGGAACCAGGCAATTCGACCAGGTCTTCAGAGTGTCGCAACCGGAGCATTGGGATGTGAAGACGCCGAAGCTCTACAAGATCGTCAGCCGGGTGCTGGTTGGCGGGCACCGGGTTGATGCCAGAGAAACGCCTTTTGGCATCCGCACGTTCGAATTCACTGCTGATGACGGTTTTCATTTGAATGGGCGCCGATTGCAGCTTCAGGGTGTCTGCCTGCATCACGATCACGGGCCGCTCGGCGCCGCCTTCTATGTCCGGGCCATGGAGCGGCAGCTCGAGATCATGAAGGACATGGGCGTGAACGCCATCCGGACCAGTCACAATCCGCCTGCACCGGAGCTGCTCGACCTGTGCGACCGGATGGGATTTGTGGTCTGGGACGAGGCGTTTGATAAGTGGAATGGGACCTCCACGCGTCCTAAGGACGTGCCGATCCTTGAATATAACCGCAAGCAAATCAGGAACTTCGTTCTCCGGGATCGCAATCACCCGAGCATTGTCGTCTGGAGTGCCGGCAACGAGATCTTCGACCTGGAGGAAGGCAAGGTGCCTGATGGACCGGAACTGCTTCGGCAGCTGGTTCTGTCGTTCATGGAACTGGATCCGACGCGACCGGTCGCGCTCGCCCACGCTGTCCCCGAATCGGCGCGGACCCCGCTTGACGATTCGCTGGACGTGGCAGGCTGGAACTATCAGCGCCGCTATTCGATCGAACGGGAAGTCAGGCCGAGACTGCCTATTGTCTATAGCGAGTCGGCCTCGGCCTACAGTACGCGTGGCTACTACCAGATTCCTCACCCGAGCAACAAAGATGACTACTCTGCAGAGCTGAGGATCACCTCTTACGATCACAATGCAGCGACCTGGGCTGATCTGGCCGACACCGAGTTTGCACTGATGGCGCGCGACCGGTTCGTCGCCGGCGAATTCGTCTGGACAGGCTTTGACTACCTGGGCGAGCCCGTGCCTTTCATAGCCGAAGGCTGGGCCAGTTTCAAGAAGAGGAAGATCACAAAGGCTGAGGAAGGACGCAGCAGCTCCTTTGGCATTGTCGATCTGGTCGGCATCCCCAAGGACCGCTACTACCTCTATCGCAGCTATTGGGCCCCGGAGAAGACCACGGTTCACGTCCTGCCGCACTGGAACTGGCCGGACCGGGTCGGCGCCAACGTGCCGGTCTACGTTTACACAAACGGGGATTCAGCCGAGCTGTTCATCAACGGGAAATCCATGGGCCGGAAATCCAAGCAGGCCCAGGCTGCCAACGTCATGGACCGCTACCGGCTGCGCTGGGAAGACGTCGCCTATCAGCCGGGCGAGCTGAGAGCGGTCGCCTACCAGGGAGGACGCGAGATCGGGACGACGATCGTGCGAACCGCGGGAGAGCCGGCGGCCCTGCGACTCACTCCCGACCGGACAGCCCTCCAAGCCAGTGGCGAGGATCTGTGCTACATGCTGGTCGAGGCAGTCGACAAGGACGGGAACATTTGTCCTTTGGCTACGAACCAGGTCGAATTCGAGGTAAGCGGTCCCGCCACAATTGCGGGGGTTGGGAACGGAGATCACCATTTCCCGCACGAATTTGACGCCCCCTTTGTCCCTCTTTTTTACGGCAAGGCAATGCTGATCCTGCGCACCGAAGAGGGACGCGGCGGCCCCATCCGCGTGCGAGCCGCCGGCGCGGGACTGAAGCCGGCCACCGCTGCGGTCACCAGCCGGCCGAACACGTTACAGTAACGGACCGTAATGTAGCGTCAAGACTCTTGAACCTCCGGGTACGAGGCCCCATTCTCATCGTCATCAAGGGAAGGCTCGTACGCTTTGAAAGGCAGGGTCTGATGTCATCCAACTTATCCAGGTTCTCAGGCGCGCTCTCACTCCTCGTGATCTGTCTCGCTGCATCTTCAACCGACGGAATTGTCTGGGAGACCGTGGATCCGGGTGGGAACGGCCGGCTCAGGCGCCAGGTGGCGGTGGAGATGGATGTCTTTGTCGTCGACCGGAATCTGCCTGAGGACTGGTCGCGGGGGACAGAAGCCGGTGAAATCCCGAGAGACCCGCCGCAAGTCTATCTGACCGAGGTCCGTGACTACAATGTCCACTGGATGGTCGCCGAGACGTCGTTGGAGGACCTGGAGCCGGTCGAGAAGATGCCGGCCTCCCAGATGAAGGACCGCTGGCTGCATTGCCGCGCCGTCGGCCGGGTCTCCGAGGACGCCCTTTCCACGCGGGTCACAGTGACGGGCGTGGGCCTCGATTCAGGTCCCATGGACCTTTACGTCGACAACGTCAAACTGGCGATTGTGGAGTAGGAAAGCCGCGCCCCTTTTTGCGCGCACCTCGGTATCCTGGCCGCACGCCGATTTTCATGCGGGCCGTAATCCCTCTCAGTCTTGTTTGTGGTGCCGCCTTTAGGCGAGCTTTTTCGAACCGCAGTTGACCATTGAGAGCGGTTACGGTTCGAAAAAGCCCGCCTAA
>JBHGBF010000190.1:0-11290 GCA_041946865.1 Acidobacteriota bacterium
TGCGCCCGACTTCGTCCTTTCTTCTTTTTGTCCCGAAGGAACTCAGCAAGACAGCCCAGAGTATTGTTTTTCAGGTACCCTGGGTTTTCATCATTCTCTCCAGCGCCAGGAGGTTCAGCATCAGGTGGCGCGGATGATGATAGTTTTCCACCCGCTTCGGCCGCCTGAGGAACTCCTCATAGCTGACTTGTCTGTCCGATGCATAGATCCAAAGCGGCGAACCGTGGGCCCTGAGAGGATACTTGTCCAAGACATACGAGAGCGTGCGAGTGAACAGCTCAACCGCCCAGGGGGCGCCGTTCTGCTCGACCACGCAGAGGGCGCCGATCAGAACCTCCTCCTGGGCCCACAGTACTTTGTCAAGGCTCCAGAGGTTCTGCTCGACGTTCTGCAGGTTTCTGAAGACGCCTCCATAGACGTCGTCCCAGGCAACCTCGACGTGTCGCTTGAATCGCTGTGCGATCAGGTCGAACATCCTCCGGTCCTTGCGCCGCAACGCCTCGTGCATCATCATCCACTGAATTTCAATGGCATGACCGGTGTAAACCAGTTGCGAGTATTCGTTTGCCGGCCGGGAAAGGTCGTGGTTGAGCAGCTCGTTGTACAAGCCGAAGGCCGGGTTGAAGTGGTGCTTCAGGACAGCGTCCAGACAGCGATCGGCGAGCTTCTCCAGTTGCTGGTCGGCTCGTATCTCGAGCATCTGGCTCACCACGCGCAACAGGACCATCCAGACGCCCAGGATACGGGCGCCTGGAAACGGCCGGGCGGCAGGCCCCAGATAGGTCTGACCGATTGCCGGCTGATACTCGGGACTGTCATAAGGAGCTACCGCCCGCATCACCAGGTCTTTCGCCTGCTCCCATTTCGCCTTCTCGCCGGTCGCTTTGGAATACTCGGCCAGGCCCTCAGCGATGAAGAGCATGCCATAAATGGCCTCATCAGGTGGAGTGAGCGGCTCGCCTTGCCGGGTTAACCGGCTGGGCCACAAGCCTTCGCTGGTCCGTGCCTTCAGGATGAACTCGAGAGAGCGATGGGCGACGTCCAGATACTTCTGTTCACGAGTCAGGTTGTTGTACAGGAAGGCATAGACCCAGGCGCCGCGGCCTTCAAACCAGGTGCTCTTGTTGTCGTCGGCTCGGACACCGTCATGACCGGTATTGCACATAAATCCGCCGTAGCGGTGATCGATGACGTAACGGTCCATGAACGGCAAAAAGTCGTCGAAAAGGAAGCTCCGGTACTGTGCGGCCAGGTCCCTGAGCGGAAGTGCCTCGGTCGCCCTTCGTTTTGGTTCGACGTGGACGATGTCTCCCGCATCGGCTTTCGCGCGGGCGTTTGAACCAGCCGCCGCGCCGAGCAAGGAGCTTGCCAGGAAATCACGCCGTTTCATGTGTCTCACCCCTTTCTTTCCTGATCCAACGCCTGCAACAGCCTGCGAACCCGTTCTGCGTTCACCGGCCCGTCGATCGTTGGCGGAAAGCGGGTGGCTCGTCCCGTATGGAACTCCACAATCCGGGTTTCGCGCCGCAGTCGCCGAATGAGGTCTTCATTCATTCCTCCGCCGGCAAGGATTTGAATTTGAGGACTGGCGGCTGCCTTATAGCGGGCGAGCCGGGCCACACGGGCCGGGATGCCGCCTGTGCCCCCCGCCGTCAGGATGCGATCGATTTGCGGGTGCTGCTTGAGAGAGGGGATTTCCCCGAGCGGATCGGGAAGGGCTTCGAAGGCATGATGGAAGGTGACTTTCGTGTCCGGAACGGCCTCAAGAATGAAAGCCAGAGCTTCGTTGTCCAGGGCGCCGCCGCGCAGAAAGCCGAGCACCAGGCCGTCAACGCCCAGGTCCGCCATCTCCCGCGCCCGGTCGCGCAGTCGTTTGAGATCGGCCCTGCCGCCCGCCTCGTAACCTTCCTTCTCCCGGATCATCACCCTCAGCGGCAGACTCACGTTCCCGGCTATTTCGGCGACGAGGCCGGCAGGAGGTGTCAAACCTCCCGCGTCGAAATGGCTGATCACCTCGAGCCGGGAGGCGCCGCCCTTCTCGGCCTCCACGGCGTCATTTACAGAACAGGCGATGACTTCAAGAACAGGGGTCATATTTTGAGTATCCGTTTCGTGAAGTAGCCGTCAGACATCCAATAGCCGAATCCGTTTCGCGTAGGGGCGAAGGATGGCCTTCAGTGTTTCCTCAGTCGTTCCCTCGATGTTTGCGCTCGGAAGAATCGGCGCCTTCCGGTTCCGTTCGACCAGGAGCGCTGCGGCTTCGATGACTATCGAATTGACGATGGCCGCACCGGCCACCGTGGAGGAGGGACCGATTCTCAGGAGCGAGCCGGGCAGGCAGAGAACTGCATCGCCGTGCGGGACGCCGTTGTCGATGGCAATATCAGCCAATTCAAAGAGCCTTTTGCCTGACGGATGCCTCGACGTCGAGCTCCGGGATTGCTCAAGACTGGTCACGGCAATGACTTTGACGCCCCTCGCCCGCATCTCCAAGGCCATCTCCACGGGAACCGCATTCCGGCCCGAGTTCGAAATCAGGATTGCCACGTCACCCGCCTCGATCTGCTCATTCTCGAGAATCCTCTTGGCCAGTCCTGTCTCCCGCTCGGCCCTAGTGCTTTCGAGCACGCCTTTCAAGAAGATAAGGCGCTCGTCGAGAATCGGGTTCACGGCCGCGAGGCCGCCGGCGCGGTAGAAGATCTCGTGGGCAATCAGGTGCGAGTGACCTGTACCAAAGGCGTGGATGATCCCGTTCGCGAAGAGGGAGTCGGCGACGAGTCGGCCGGCCTGCCGGATCTTGTCTGCTTGTTCCGTCTTGATTTTCTCGAGGATCAGTTGAAGCGAGTCAATGTAGGTGTGAAAAGACATAAATCGCTCCTTCGCAGGTCGATTCGCCGCCGCCCCCTACGGGCGCCCCTTACCGCACATGCCGAGCGCCTGGAGCACGGCTTCATCGAGCGGCCAACCGAGCCTGGCGCGGCCCAGGAGACAGGCGCCGATGATCGGCTCAAAACGCGGCTTGATGACCTCCACCTGCCGGAACTCCTCCTTCAAAGCCGAAATGAAACGTTCCCGCATCAGGGAGCAAGACTCGAGAACCGCTCCCTGATACGAGACCCGGGGGGTGTCGCCAAGGTTCAGCTTCCGGATGGCAGTTGCTACCTGTTCCGCCATCTGCTCGCCCGCCTGCAGGAGAATGCCGCGCGCCACCGTGTCTCCCTCTTGCGCAACCCGGTCTACCACCCGGCTCAGTGCCGCAACCGTAGAAGAATCGGTTTGCCCCTGATAAATGCGAACGATGGACTCCCTGAACTGACTGATCCCCAGGGCCTCGCACATGGCGGCTTCGAGGGCGCTGTCCGGACCTCGTCCGTCTTGAGCGCGAGCAGCGGCCGTGAGACCCATCCGGCCGATCGCCGAGCCACTGCCTTCGTTCCCGTAGACAGGCCCCCATCCCCCCACTCTGACCCGCCGGCCCTCCTTATCGGAGCCGTAGACGACCGATCCGGTGCCCGACAAGGCAATCACGCCGGGCCCGCCGGCCAAGGCGCCCGCATGGGCGATGACCATATCGCTGTTCAGAAGCGCGCCGGGAAAGCCGATCTCCGCGAAAATAGCGCCCGCTTCCTCGGCGCCGAGACCATCGTAGTCGATACCCGCAAGGCCGGCCGAGACACAAGCCACATGACTTGTCCTGAGACCGGCTGTGGCCAGGACCTGATCGATCGCCTCTCGAAGGGAGCGGACCACGGTTTCCCTGCCGGCAAGGAGATGATTCGATGGGCCGCCTTCTCCTTTTCCCAGGACATGGCCGGTCTTGGAGGTCGCGAGGCAGCGTGTCCGGCTTGCCCCTCCGTCGATAGCCAGGATAAAAGGCATCAGTGTCACCTAAGTTCTCCTTCCAGTCCTAAGCCATCGATCCAGCCAGGCGTAGGCGTGGTCGGAAACGTCAGGCGGGAATGAATGCCCGGCTTTGAAAAAGAAGCTCCCGAGGTGTTCGGTTTTCCTGTAGAGAGCATAGACCGGTTCCAACCGCGCCAGGCACTGCCGGGCGCTCCAACCGCCGTTAGGAAAGACGAAATCCCGGTCGGAAGTCGTGAGCATGAGCGGGCGCGGCGCAACCAGGGCGAGAACCTGGTGCATGTCAAACGGGACCTGGATCACTTCCGAGTCAGGAACGGCCCGGTAGAAATCCATGGTGAGGTAACGGCTGCCGATGTAAAACCCCAGCCGGGGCACCAGCGCCGTGGCCCGAGACCAGCGCCAGACATTGCCGTCGATCCGGAAGCAGTCGAGGCCGCAGTTGGAGACGCCGGCTGTGATTCGAGGATCAGACGCCATGGCGAAGAGGGTGGTTATGCCGCCGTGCGAATGGCCGATACAGCCTACGCGAGTCGGATCGACGAAGTCTAAAGTCAGGAGGTAGTCTAAAGCGCGTTCAAGATCCCACACCATCTTCCCCAGTAAAGACCATTCGGGGCGCCGGCGATAGAACGGAATGGCATCGCCGTAGTGCCCCGACGCAGGATTATGGCGTTCGCCGAAGCAAAGCGCATCGTAAGTCAACGTGACGTAGCCTCGGTTAACCAGGTGCACCGCCATGTGCAGGTTTGGATTTCCGGCGAGCCCCGCCGGCTCCCGCTTGCCTTCCTGGGTTGTCTGGTGGGGGCACACTACGACGGGCCGCGCTCCAACCGCGTCCTTCGGTACGAGGAGATAGGACGGGACAAACTCGCCCGGCTCGCTCTGGAACTCGATCCTGCGACGGACGTAGGAACCGCAGTCGATTTCCTCCAGCGTACGCGCCTGAAGATCAGGCTTCTTGTCCGGAGGCCGCCCGAGAAACATGTCCAAGACAGCCCGCAGGCGACTCACGTTGGATTCCCAGGCGCCGGTCGTGGAAATCGGACGGCCGCCTGCTTCGAGCAGATTGGTGAGTTCGGCTTTTCCGGTTTGTTCGGTGACGATTTGCGGCCGCTTCTCCCCGGTGATCGTAAGCCAGTTCTCCCAGCTCCAATCGACGTAATCGAATTCACTCCTGGGCTTCGCGCGCTGGGTCCCGGAGAGATCGAAGCTCATCCCTCCAAGGCCCGACAGCCAAAGGAACTCTCTACGATCAATCATGGTGCGTCAACCTTTGCGCTAATCGGCCGGAGCCCGGCGTCAGAACCACCCGATCCTGCCCCTTTTTCACTTTGAGCCGAACGGTCCTGGCAGCCGGGATGTCTGTTGCCAATTCCAGTTCTGTGTTCTCCGCAGCCACGGTAGTCAACAGGACCCTGTCCGGCTCGTACTCCACGACCAGGCTCAAGGGAAAATGACTCTCAAACAGCCTGGTCCCCGCACGCTCCAGGAACGTTCCGTTCTGAACCGCGAAGCGGCTGACCTTAGATCCTCGATTGCTCACTGACCAGAAGCCCGCCTGCGCCCTCCAGTCCCCGAATGCCGACACCTGGTTATTTTCGCCGAACAGAACCAGGTCCGACTCCCCGTCTCTCTTCGCGTGCAGGCCGAGGCATCCTTGGCCCTCGACGCGGCTGAGCCCCGCCGCCATCACGTTCCCTTCCTCGGCTGTCCGGGAGGGGATCAAGACAACCAGGAATTGAGTCTTGTCGACAGAGCCGCTTCTCAGCTCCAGGTAGCCTGGAACCGGCGGAGGAGGAAGCGGCGCCTGGGTTGAAAGGACCGGATACGGGATGTGTCCCTCTCCCATCTGCCATTCCGAAGGGTTCGGACTGAACGCTTTCGCTGCCAGCGCCGCCTTCTTTCCCTCATAAACCGCGGCGCCGGGAAGCAACTTGATGCGGTCCTTATCGGCAACGTGCAGGCGCCAGCTGAACCAGGCGGGCGAGCCGTCGGTGACAAGGTCATCGAAGACGACCAGGTAGTTGGGTTTGAGGAAGACGAGCCGCCTTGTGAACGTCTTCAGACGTCCCTTGTAAACCGCCTCGAGCCGGCTCTCGACGGCATCCAGGGAATCGCCGGACAGGAAACCGGTGATCTTCGGATAGCGGTTGAGCGCCGGGAACTGGAGCGTGTCGGGCAACGCCTGGCTCTCTGGATCCCCGTTAACCAGCACGGTATTGTGACCCGCCGCCTGGGTGAAGTACGCCTCATAGTACGGGTCTTTGTAGTAATCGGACCATCCGGCCTCGGTGATCAGGTTCTCCCCGAAAGCACGAAGGAGAAACGATCCCTGGTCGCAGTGGTTGTGGTTGAAGTTGGGGCCGGCGCGGAAGACCAGAATTGCATCGTCGGGGCCCCAGCCGGTCCTCAGAATCGCGTTTCCCTTGACTTCGAAATGCCGGGAGGGAGGGAGCGAAGGAGCAACCGGCGCCACCAGATCATCGAAAAACAAGAACTTCGTCAGTGAGGGCCGATTGAAGTTGCCGTAGTACCAGCGAATAACCGGGTCTTTTGAAGCGTAGACAAGAGGGGCGATGCCATGGGCTGCGGGAGGATGCGTGTCCCCCATATCCTGGCTTTCCTCAGGCGGAATGCTCAGAGCGTAAAGCGGAAAGCACAAGGACTTTTCAACAAAGGTGCTGTCCCCGTAATCGATACCGAAGGCTCTGCGGATAGCGGGGAACGCGACTGAAAGTGTTTCCAGCGCAAATTCCTGATAACTGATACCCTCACCATAGCTCCCGTCCGGTAGAAAGCTCGCGGCCATGAAGGTTTCCAGCTTCTGAAGCAGCCCATTAATGTAGATGTCCAGCTTCTCCCTCGTCTCGCCGTCTTCTTCGTCGGCGTAAATGGCGGCACAGGCCACAAGGGCCCCGGAAACGCAGTGCGAGATCCAGTTGCTGGTCTGCGCCGGAGGCCGGTCATCAAGCACGTACTCGCGGTAAGCCGGAACGATTGCCTTATCGATAAGAGCCCGGCGGACGCTTGCACGCTCTGCCGGCGTAAGCGAATCGTAGAGAAGGTCGTACGCCAGAGCCATGTCGACTGCCAATTGCCCGACCGGATAGTATGTAAACTGCCCGTGTTCGTTAAACCACGGGGGCACCCACGTCGGCCAGCGAGAGACGGCCAGCAAGGCGGAGCGCGCGGCCTCCACGGCCGGCTGATTCCCAAGCAGATAGCCTTCCGCCGCATTCGCCGACAGAACGCTGCGCGCTTTCCCTACCGCATTGAAGTAGGCCGCAAGAGTCGGCAAAAGGAACTGCTTGTCGAGCAGAGGCAGGTTTTCCCCGATCTTCGCCAGGCCGGACACACCCCGCCAGCTTTCGGCGCCTTTCCTGAAATCCTCCCACCATTTCGCGAACCGGGGATCGGCCGCGCGTTTGACCAGTCGGTCTCGATCTTCCCGGGCAAAGAACAGACGCGGGTGCGCGCCGGCCACGTGCGAAGGGTGCAAGAGGAATCGGACCTCGGTCGTCACCTTCTCCCGGTTCCTGGTAATCCCTTCCAGCCGAAACTTCCACCGGCCTGGCGTGTCTCGGCCTGAAAACCGGTACAGCGCATGCCCGGACCAAACCCCGGCCGGTCCGGAGCGGTCCAATTGTTTCTTCAGCACCGCCCTGTTTTCCGGGTTGATCAGACGGCACTCCACCCCATCAAGCAAGACAGGGCTTCCGGCGCTGATTTCCATCGTTTCGCCTGCCTGATACGCCCTGGCGCTCACCAGCTCCGCCCACGGTTCATGCCGCACGGTCCGAGGAACCACTACGTCAAAAGACACGGGTGCCGAAGCCGCCAGGGTGACGTTGTCGACGAGGAACCGGTAAGTAATATCTTTGGAGGCCTGTTGGATTCGTGCGATGACGAAAACGGCCTGAATCTCCTCGCCGACTGCCGGCGGGCGGCCGCTCGCAGAACAAAGCTCTGAAAGCGCCAGGGCCGGCGTGAACCAGTCTCTTCCCGGGACGGGCAGTCGCGTCCGGTAAGATTCCCCGCTTCCTCCGGCGATCCCGATTTCCACTTCGTCCCCTGGAGCAGCCAGGGGAATCCGGCAGTCGAGGGCGAGGCGGGCATCGGCCGAGACCAGAAGACGGAAACGCTTGATAAAACCGAAGTGAAGACGCCCGTCCTGGTTGGGTTTGAGCACTCGCATCAAGGCCCGCCCACCCGGCGCACCAAAATCGGGTGTCGGAGACAGGAACGGGTTATAGCCGACATCCTGGGCCGGAGGATAGCAGGCCCACTGCGAGAGACCGTCTCCTTGAAAGTCGTCCTTGACTGAGGCCGGCTGGACGGCCGACCCTCTCAAATCGGGGAGCGGTGCTGCCCGGTCTGACAGAGCCGCAAGCGGAGCGCTTTCCAGCGGAGCGCGTCGGGTCCGAACGTGGTCCCCCATCGGATTTCGCAAACGGTTCGAACCCGGCGCGCTCCGCAAAAAGCGCTGCGCTTGCGGCTCTGTCGGACTTTGGCGTCCCGGCGGAACCTCGATTTTCGTGCGCCGCTCGCCGGCGGCCGTCTGCTTCACTTTCCACCGGCCGTCAAAGAACCCGCCGTCACGAAAAACCACGTTTTCGCCGGCCAGGCAATCCTGGTCGAAAATGACGTAGTCCGGAAGCTCGGTCAATCGCAGCCGGGCGGCCGTAGCGAAGCTCGAGGCGGTCATGACGCCGACGATCACCACGTACCGGTCGGGGTTCAGCGGGTTGGGACAGATGAAGACAGCGCCGACCCCCTCCCCTTCGATCTTGCCTCCGCCAACCTGGAAGCCCGACTCGGTAAACTTGATCGGGAGGCTTCCCTCGAGGCGGGCGATGAGCGTGTTGGTGGCCGGATTGCCGAACAGGATCAGATTTCGGGCCGCGATGTCCTGCTCAGTAACCTCGGAATCCTCCTTGACCTGGGCGATGCCGTTGGCCCGTGTCATCCATTCCCTGATCATGAAACCCGCCGCTTTGGCAGCCGCCTGATTCGCACTGATGTCGCGGCGCCCCGTCACCAATACGAAGGGGCCCGTAAACGCGTCGCATACCGGCCCGTACAGGTCAGGCGTCTTCCTGATCCGTTTCCGTCCCTCAGGCGGATTCTGTACCGGGATTCGAGAGTATGAGCCTCCCTGACCGCGCAAGGTAACCGGACCGAAAGACCGGTGCCGGCCGCGAAAAGCCCTTTTTCCATTAACGAGGATCACAACCTCGCGATCTGCCTTAACGGGCGCACGATCCAGACGCAGCGTGAACTGCCGGATATTGGAGACGACAGTCTTGATCGTGTTGTCCGCTTCCGCCCAGGCTTCGATTCGTGCTGGAGCGTTGTCTTCTTCCAGCTCGTCGATTTCGACCCAGTAAGCTTTGCGGTATCGCAGCGTGTCGGTCTTATAGATCACGTGGGCGGGAGTTGTCGCCCGGCGACTGTGCTCCTGAAAGAACGTCGAGATCGCAGGCTTATCGACGACCTCCACGCCGTAACCCTGCCCGCGCGGTCCCCACCAATGGCCCCCTTCGGGATTCTCGTCATAGACGACCCTGTATTTCAGCTCCCGCAATCGCTCGACCATCTGGCGGGCATGGGTTACAACGATGTTGTCGTCTTTCGCGCCGTGGACCACGTAGGCGGGGACATGGAGAAGGTTTTCGGCAAAGCTCAACGGGCTCCAGTATTCAAGCAGGCGCTTCTGAAAGGCCTCCTGAGCCGGATTGGCGGTCGATACCAAGGACTTCTGGTACAGCGAGTAGTTGGTGTAGCCGGCCTGGGGGGAGATCGCCGCCCAACGATCCGGGTAGCGCGTCGCCTGAAACCAGGTTCCGTAACCGCCCATCGAATGGCCCGAAAGGTAGATTCTGTCCGGGTCAATCAGGTAAAGGCGATTGATTTCCGCCAGGACTTCATACAGGTCCACCTCCCCGATATCCCGGTAACGGTTGTTGCCTCGATCGTGAACGGCCACCTGGATAACCCACTCCTTGGGTTCGTAAGAGATGATGTTCTGGGCCCAGCCGGTGACGTGAGCGCCGTGAAGCAGCAGGATCAGCGGGTATCGTCTTGACGGATCGTAGGAAGTGGGCAAGAGGACCGAATAGGGTTGAACCGAGCCGTCAACCGCCGACCGGTAGGTAGTCACGAAGTAAGCCCCGGGCTTACAGCCCTGGGGCTTTACAGCGATGACATGATCTTCGCGCCCTGCCGCTATTCTGAGCCGGAAAGACCCGCTGCCTTCAGTAGCCCGCTTTTTCCCCGCGATCCAGATCGGAATCCTCTGCACACTGCCGGCCCGGATTTCAACCGGCTCCGACCGGCTGGGTTTGAACTCATCGTCTTCCAGCACCTCGACCGTCACGTCCTGGAGAGGCTTCCCGCTCGCATTGGCCACCTCCACTTGTCCCCAGGCCCCCAGCGTGTGCCCCACGCGCACGTCCGGCACGACGATCTCTTTTTCGTTGATGAAAACAGCGCCCGAAGGGAAAAAGGTCTTCCACTGCAAAGCCCAGCTGTTTCCCTCTCCCTCGACCTTCGCCAGGATTCGGTTCTCGCCTTTCCGAAGAGGAAGAAGGAGCGTGTCTTTGTCCGACTCCGGCTTTCGTGACAGCCGGCTCTCGTAGACGATGTCTCCGTTCAAGCGAATCTGAACATGGTTTCCGCTGCCGAGAGTCACAGCGGCATAACGATCTTCCGGGCACTGCAGAGTTGCGAAGGCGTAAGCGACCGCTCGTTTGGCGCCCGGCCAGAGCTTGTGAAAAAAGACCCGCCCTTCTGCGTCCGCCGCGGCCTTCTGCCAGCGCTTCCCGGCTGAGTCAACCAGCGAGAAATCCGCTTCTCCTCCCGCCTGGGTCAGATAGTCTTTGAAAAGGGCGTTATTTCCCTCGGCCGGGAACGGCCCGATGACCATCCAGTGGCCCGGCGTCACGGCAGAAGCCGGCGTCTGCGCTTGTTCCAGAGCGCCCGGCGCGTCAGCTGCGCTCAGGAGCACAGCCAGGAAAACAGAGATCAGCAGAAGGGACCTTCTCGACATTCGTTCTCCTTCAAAGAGATAGCGCCCGCGCGCATGCCGCGCGCTACTCCACTCCACACGCGTTTCGACGCCAAAGGGAATAAGGGCTCAAACAACGGCCTTTGCCCCGTAGGGGCAACACTGTTGACTTAACGTCTCCGCCTGCTCCGGAGCACAAGCGCCGAAACAGCGGCCTGTTTCTTGTCCCGAAGGGACTCCGGACTTTGGCGAAAATATACAGATGTGTGAACGTTTTTTACGCCGAAGGCGTTAGGCAAGACAGCTCAGGGTTGGCGCGCAATTGAGCGCCTACCCCGGGAAACCGTTGCAGAACAAGCCATTCTGCCCTGAAGGGGCAGTGCAACATGGCGACGCCGCTTTGCTGTTCCCCTTCAGGGA
>JBHGBF010000191.1:0-11225 GCA_041946865.1 Acidobacteriota bacterium
AAGGCACCGGCCTCTCTCCTCGTTGCTGCCACACTCCGAACAAAAAACTGAGGGGTTACTCCGCGGCAAAAAAACTCCTTGACTTACGCGGCTTAAACTTCCTATTCTTTTAGTGGGAAGTAAAGAAAATGAAGATCGACCGTTCTTACTGGCGCAGCTAGCACATAGTTAGCGCCGGGGACTGTCGACCCTCATTAGGCTTTAGAAGAGATCAATAGCAAAAAGCCGTGGGGTATCATCCCCACGGCTTTTTTTTTGCCCCGACCCGCAGAGAAGCGTGGAAGGAACGCGGAAAGACGCGGAAAAGATCAGGCATGGTTTACCACCAAACGGTTCTGGCTGATTTGCTGACGCCGGTTTCGGCCTTCTTGAAAGTGGCCCGGGACGCCGATCGGGCTTTTCTGCTCGAATCGGTCGAAGGGGGCGAGAAGATTGCCCGTTACTCCTTTATCGGGGTGAATCCTTACCGGAGCTACGAGGGGAGCTTTGCAGAATTCAGGCAGGGTTTTCCGCCTGTCCAGGAGTCCGAGCCTGATCTTCCACCCTTTACCGGCGGGGCGGTCGGGATTTTCTGTTACGACCTGGTCCGCGAATTCGAGAGGCTGCCGGACCGGCAGAAGGCCGATCTTCCCTCCGTCATGATGGATTACTACGCGACGGTCCTGGCCTTCGATCACCTTCTGCACCGGATCGTGATCATGTCCCACGACAGCATGGACCAGGTGGAAGAGCTGGAGTGCCGGCTGCTGGAAGGCCCCCTGGGAGTCGCTCTTCCCTCGCCGGACCGACACTCTCGGACGGTCCTTGTGGGGCCGGAGGGCAACGGCGCCCGCTTCCGACACGGGGTTGAGGCGGCGCAAGAGTACATCCGGGCCGGCGACATCTTCCAGGTTGTCCTGTCCCAACGGTTCACCGCCGATTTCGACGGTGACCCTTTCAACGTCTACCGTGCGCTTCGCTACCTGAATCCTTCTCCTTACCTTTTCTTTTTGAAACGGGACGGCGTGTGCGTGGCGGGATCATCGCCGGAGATGCTGCTTCGTGTCCAGGGGAGGGAGCTGGAATACCGTCCGATCGCAGGGACCCGTCGGCGCGGCCGGACTGCTGAAGAGGAAAAGGCGCTCGAACAGGAGCTGCTGGCCGACGAGAAGGAAAAAGCGGAGCACGTCATGCTGGTCGACCTCGGCCGCAATGATCTGGGACGCGTGAGCGAGTCGGGCAGTGTTTGCGTCGAAGAGTTCATGTTCCTCGAGAAATACTCGCACGTGATGCATCTGGTTAGCGCGCTCGGCGCCCGCCTTCGGCCAGGGCTGGACCGTTTTGACGCTCTGGCGGCCTGCTTCCCGGCAGGCACCGTGAGCGGCGCGCCCAAAGTGCGGGCGATGGAAATCATCGACGAGCTCGAGCCCTGCCCGCGCGGGATGTATGCAGGGGCAATTGGTTATCTGGATTACTCCGGAAACCTGGACACCTGTATCGCAATTCGAACCATTGTGATGCAGGCGGGTCAGGCGATCTTTCAGGCGGGCGCCGGGATCGTGGCTGATTCAGTGCCCGAGCTGGAGGACAAAGAGTGCCGCAACAAGGCGCAGGTGCTGGCCCAGGCGCTGGAGCTGTCTCACCAGTTCGCCGTGCCGCGGATCGGCGCGGATAACACGCGGATCGGCGCTGCCGCGGATCGGCGCGGACAACAGGCGGATACAAAAGGACAACGATTATGAAGGTTCTGCTCATCGATAATTACGACAGTTTCACCTACAACCTGGCGCAGTACCTCTGGGAACTGCACTGTGAGGTCCAGGTGACGCGCAACGATCAGCTTTCGCTGACCGGTATCCGGGAGCTGAAACCGGATCGGATCGTTATCTCGCCGGGGCCGGGCACTCCGCAGCAGGCCGGCATTTCCCTCGACGCGATCCGGACCTTTACCGGTGAATTCCCGATTCTTGGGGTCTGCCTGGGACACCAGGCGATCGGCGCCGCGTTTGGCGGCGAGGTGATCCGCGCTCCCGAGTTGAAACACGGCAAAACATCGATGATTTTCCACGGCGGTTCTGTACTGTTCAGCCGTCTGCCCTGTCCGTTTCAGGCGACTCGCTACCATTCGCTGATTGTCAGCCGCGACCGCCTGCCCGATTGCCTGGACGTCACGGCCTGGACCGAGGACGGATTGATCATGGGGCTCAAGCACAAACAGCACGAAGTCTTTGGCGTCCAGTTTCACCCGGAATCAGTGCTGACACCCGAAGGAAAGATGATCCTGGAGAACTTCCTATGTTGCAGGAGTTGACGGGACAGATCATGCAGGGCCGGGACTTGTCGCAGCCGGAGGCCGAGGCGGCGCTCGAGACGATGCTTCTGGACGATACGCCCGATGAAGCCATCGCTTCATTCCTGAGCGCTCTTGCCATGAAAGGAGAGACGTCGGACGAGATTGCCGGTTTTGCGCGTGTCATGCGCAAGCACGTGGTTGCGATTCGAAGCCGGCACCCCAACACCGTCGACACAGCAGGGACCGGAGGAGGGCTGGACACGTTCAACATCTCGACAACCGCAGCTTTCGTGATTGCCGGCGCCGGGCTGCCGGTGGCTAAACACGGCAATCGAGCCATCACCTCCCGCTGCGGGAGCGCCGACCTCCTCTCGGCGATGGGAATCAATGTGACAAGTTGTGCGGAGATCGCTGAATCCTGCCTGAACGAGATCGGCCTGGCCTTCCTGTTTGCGCCGCTCTTTCACCCCTCGATGAAGAGAGTTGCAGGGATTCGCCGGCAGATCGGACACCGCACTGTTTTCAATCTGCTCGGCCCTCTGACCAATCCGGCTTCTGCTCCATTCCAGATCGTGGGGGTATACTCTCCTTCACTGACCGAAAAGCTGGCTCGGTCTCTGGGCCAGCTGGACTGCCGCAGGGCCTGGGTGGTTCATAGCCGGGACGGTTTGGATGAGCTTTCCACCGGCGCGCCGACGCGAATCTCCGAGAGCGGCTTGGATGGAGTGAAGACATTTGATCTCGACCCGGTGCAGTTCGATCTGAAACCGGCCGAGTGGTCATCGCTGCGAGGCGGAACGCCCGAGCACAATGCAGAGATCACCCACGGAATACTTCGAGGTCAGGTTAAGGGCGCCGCTCGCGACGTCGTCGTGCTCAACGCAGCTGCGGCCATTCATCTGGCGGCCGGCGTCGATTTCTGCGAGGCCCTTCGAAGGGCGGAAGAATCGATCGACAGCGGCGCAGCAATGGAGAAAGCGGAGTTGTTGCGACGAGCCTGTTCATAGGTTGGGCCATCGAGCAGCACGGAAAGCAGCGATCGGATCCGCGTTTTCCGTGTGACTCGTCGGCTCCAGATGGGGATCAAATGTCACGATTCAAAGACGCTATCACCAGACCCGGCACCAACATCATTGCCGAGATCAAGTACTCGAGCCCGAGCCATGGACCTTTTGCCTGCCGGCGCCCGGCCGATGATATTGCGAGGATCTACCGCGATCACGGCGCTGCCGCTATCTCGGTGCTTACCGAGGAACCGCGATTTAATGGAAAGCTCGAGTATTTGCGCAAGGTCTCGGAGATCGAGGATTGTCCGCCCCTGCTGCGTAAGGACTTCATCCGGAGGCGCGAGCAGGTGAAAGAAGCAGCCGACAACGGCGCCTCTGCTTTTTTATTGATCGTGCGCGACCTGGCGCCCGGTTTGCTCCGAGACCTGATGCTCTACGGAGAGGACCTGAATCTGGAGGCGCTGGTCGAGGTCCATGATCCGTTCGAGCTCGAAACAGCCATGGCCCAGGGCGTCCGCCTGCTCGGCGTCAACAACCGCGACCTTCGCACCTTCGAGGTCAAGGTCAAGACCTCGTTTGAAATTGCCATGCTGATGGAGAAGGAAACCGGTCACACGATGATAGCCGAGTCCGGAATCAAGGACCGATCCCTGATCCTGGAACTGCAGGACGCCGGCTATTCCGCCTTCCTCATCGGCTCGGTCCTCATGGACTCTAAAGACCCGGGGAAGAAGCTTCTGGAACTGCGAGGTGAGTCGTGATCATCAAGATCTGCGGGATCACCTCTGTCGAAGACGCGCTCCTTGCGCTCGAGGAAGGCGCCAACGCGCTCGGCTTCAATTTCTGGCCTTCGAGCGCCCGGTACCTCCCGCCCCCGGAGGCGGACGAGATCATTGCCCGCGCGCGACGATATTTCGACCGGGGAAGTTTTTTGACGGTGGGCATTCTGGTGGGAGCGGAGGGCTGGCAGGATGCCCCGACCGACGTGCTTCAGTTCCACGGGCTTACGGACCTCGGGTCCGTGCCCGAGACAGGCCGAAGGACCTGGGTGGCCGTGAACCTGGAGACCGCGGATCGCTTCCCTTCGTCGGAAATCGTGATCGATGGTTCTTGGGGGCAGGGGGAGGTGGCCGATTGGGACGGTCTGTCCCGACTTCGAAGGCCTTTTATTCTGGCGGGAGGCCTCACGCCGGACAACGTCGGCAAGGCGATCAGACACCTTCACCCGGCCGGCGTTGATGTTTGCTCAGGCGTGGAAAAGTGCCCGGGGCGCAAAGACCCGGGGAAGCTGAAACAATTCTTAAGAGAGGTCAAGCATGCAACCCCGCGGATCATGCCGCGAATCAACGCGGAGATGCCGCGGATAAGCGCGGACAAAAGCATGCCGCGGATAGGCGCGGAGAAGCCGCGGATAAGCGCGGAGGAATGATGAGAATCCTGGAATGTCCGGAGGCGGGGTATTTCGGAGAATACGGGGGCCAGTTCGTGCCCGAGACCCTGATGTCTCCGCTCGAGGAGCTCACCCAGGCCTACCTGGAAGCCCTGCAGAGCGAAGAGTATCGAAGGGAGCTGGACGAGCTCCTGCGGGTTTATGTGGGCCGGCCGACCCCGCTTTATCCGGCCCGCCGCCTGTCGGAGTGGCTCGGTTTCAAACTTTACCTGAAGCGGGAGGATCTGTGCCATACGGGCGCGCACAAAATCAACAACGCCCTGGGGCAGGCCCTGCTGGCCAGGAGGATGGGAAAGACGCGGGTCATTGCCGAGACCGGCGCCGGCCAGCACGGTGTTGCCACTGCTGCCGCCTGCGCGCTCCTCGGTTTGGAGTGCGAGATTTACATGGGTACCGACGACATGCAGCGGCAGGCGCTGAATGTCGTCCGCATGGAACTGATGGGAGCGCGGGTCACGCCGGTTCCCTCCGGCAGCCGCACGCTCAAAGACGCTATTAATGAAGGGATGCGGGACTGGGTGACAAACGTTCGCAACACCCACTACCTGATGGGATCCGTCCTGGGGCCGCATCCTTACCCCACGATGGTGCGCCAGTTCCAGGCAATTGTCGGGAGGGAAGCCCGCAGGCAGGTTTTTGAACAGGAGGGCCGGCTCCCGGACCTCCTGGTCGCTTGCGTCGGCGGCGGCAGTAATGCGATGGGGCTGTTCCACAGCTTTCTGGACGACCCGGAAGTGCGGATGGTGGGTGTGGAAGCCGGCGGTCGGGGCCCCGAGCTGGGCCAGCACGCCGCGCGGTTCGAGGGAGGCTGTCGCGGGGTCCTTCACGGCACTTTCAGCTACGTGCTCCAGGACGAGAGAGGCCAGATTGCCAGCACGCACAGTGTTTCCGCCGGGCTGGATTACCCATCGGTCGGGCCAGAGCACGCGTTTCTGCACGATTCCCGGCGGGTCCAGTACGTGACGGCGTCAGATCAGGAAGCGCTCGCGGCGTTCGGGGAATTGAGCCGGCTCGAAGGCATCATTCCTGCGTTGGAATCGGCGCACGGGCTGGCTTACTGCATCAGGCAGGCGAGAGAATTGCGGGACAGCATCGTCATCGCGAACTTATCAGGACGTGGAGACAAAGATGTCGAGATTATCCGAAATCTTCAGAAGAAATAGCCGGTGCTTTATTCCTTTTGTCACGGCGGGACACCCCGATCTCGAGACTACCGCGGACATTGTTTTCCATCTGGCGGCCCGCGGGGCGCACCTGGTGGAGCTTGGAATTCCGTTTTCCGATCCGATCGCTGACGGCCCGATTATTCAGAAATCCTCGTTTGAGGCTTTGCAGCACAAGTACTCGCTTGACGATTACCTGGGCCTGGTTCGCGAGGTGCGCCGCCGGTCGGATGTCGGGATGATCTTCATGAGCTATCTCAACCCGCTGTACAACTATGGGCTCGAGCGACTCGACAGGGAAGGCTGTGCCGCCGGGTTGGACGGCGTCCTGATTTCGGACCTGACGCCGGAGGCCTACGAGCGGCTGGGGACGGAGTTGATGCTCGACACGGTTTTTCTGGCGGCGCCAACCTCCTCCGAGGAGCGGCTCAAGAAGATCTGTGCGCACAGCCGCGGCTTCGTCTACCTCGTGGCCAGGACCGGGGTGACAGGAGGGCGGACCGACATTGACGCGCTTGTGCCGGAGACGGTGGCACGGCTGCGCCGGTACACCAACCTGCCCATTTGTGTCGGGTTCGGGATCACGTCGGGCGAAGATGTCCAGCGCGTCTGGAAGTACGCAGAAGGGGCCATCGTGGGATCGGCCATCGTGAAGTTCATCCAGGAGCACAAGAACGAGCCGGACCTGGCGGAAAAGGTCGGGCGTTATGCGGGAGGATTCGTCGCCGGTTAGCGGGAGAAAGGGACGCAAGTTATGGTTATCGTCATGAAAGTGGGCGCATCCGAGGCCGAGATCGGCGTCGTGATGCGTAAGCTGGAATCACAGGGTTTTGCGGTTCATCGGTCCACCGGGGTCGAACGAACCATCCTTGGGGCAGTCGGCGCCAAGGTCGTGGACATCCGCGACTACGAGCTGCTCGAGGGAGTCAGCGAAGTCCACCGGATCACGGAACCGTACAAGCTGGCCTCCCGGCACTTCAAGCCGGAAGGGAGCGTGATCAAAGTCAGAGACGTGAAGATAGGCGGGCCCGAAGTCGTAGTGGCGGCGGGTCCGTGCACGATCGAGGATTTTGCCCAGAGCGACCGGATTGCGGCCAGTGTGAAGCGCGCAGGGGCAAAGATCATCCGCGGCGGAGCGTTCAAGCCCCGCACTTCGCCCTACTCGTTCCAAGGCCACGGAGTTGCCGGTTTGAAGGCTCTGCGCGAGGCAGCCGACAAGCACGGCCTGCTGGTGGTGTCGGAGTTGATGGAGCAGTGCCAGATCGCGCCGGCAGAACCTCACATCGACATCATCCAGGTGGGCGCGCGCAACATGCAGAACTTTGGACTGCTGCGTGATCTCGGTCAGCTCCGCAAGCCGGTTTTGCTGAAACGGGGCATGGCGGCCACGATCTCCGATCTTCTCCTCTCGGCCGAATACATCATGTCGGAGGGGAACCACCAGGTCATTCTGTGCGAGCGCGGCATTCGGACGTTCGAAACCCATACCCGGAACACGCTGGACATCTCGGCCATACCCGTGGTTCACAAGCTCAGTCACCTGCCTATCATCGTTGATCCCAGCCATGCAGTGGGGATTCGGGACAAGGTGGCGCCGGTCTCGCGGGCAGCCGTGGCGGCAGGCGCGGACGGCCTGATCATCGAGGTGCACCACGATCCGGACAACGCGATCTGTGACGGCGCCCAGTCGCTCTTCCTCGAACAGTTCGAGCAGTTAATGAACGAGCTGCGCTTGATCGCGAGCGCCATCGGTCGGACGATGCAGGCGGCAGCTTGAGCCTGGTCCACGAACCAACACGAGCGAAGAAACTTATAATAGCAATTCATGAAAGCAGGGTCGGTCGTTGGCGCACGGTTGTTGGGCGCAGGCGTTGTCCTTTACATCCTCTGCTTTCTGATTTATCAGTCCCCGAAGATTTTCGACTACTATCGCGTCTCGGACGATGCCCGACAGCAGATCTACCCGCTTTATACCGCGCGCGATTCACAGCTTTTCAGAGACGATCTGCTCACCCGGTATTTCCGATCGCACACGCCGGCTTTTTATTACTACGCGCATTACCCTCTCGCGTGGCTGATTGATCCGATCCTCCTGTCGAAGCTCTCGCAATTTGCGCTTCTTGGGCTGGTTCTTGTCTCCCTGTATCGGATCGGCGGCTTGTTGCACGGTCCTTTGCTGGGATGGACACTGGTCTTTCTGACGATTCATTCGCCGACCCTGGCCGGACTCACCGACGGCGGGCTGCCCAGAGGCTGGGCGGTACCCGGACTGGTCGTTTTCAGCTGGGCGGTGCTGGCGCGGCGGCCGGGTGCAGCCTTGGCCGCCACCGTCGTTTCGGGTCTTTTCTACCCCCCGATCCTCCTGGTTCTTGGGCCTTCATATGCCGTGTGGACGCTAGCCAGGCGGTCGTGGAGCGGATGGGATGCCCTTGGTCTGGTGCTGCTTGTCGCCGGGCTTTGGCCCATGGTGTTTCGAGGCGACGAGATCGGGCAGATCGTCACTGTGGCCCAGGCGGAGAAGATGCCTGAATGGCAGCTGGGCAGCCGCTTCCCCTTTTTGCCGATGCCGTCGCTTTTGTCGCTTTTCCCCCGGAACTTCGTGGTTTCGTATCTTCCGCCTGCACTCTTCGGCCCTTGGGCATGGGGGCTGGTCCTGTTGGGGCTTTCGGCGTTTTTCCTGCCGTGGACGCCGAAAGCCGGGTCGGCGGGCGAGTGGGTCGCTTACCACAAGATGGTTCAAGACGCGTGGAAACCCGGCCCCTCGACCGTTGCCGTCGCTTTGGGGCTGCCACTCGCCTTTTCTCTGATAATGTTCGAGGTCTCTGCTTTTCTGGCCTTCCGCCTGCACATCCCTGATCGCAATGTCAAGTACACGATCCCTGTTCTGGGCGCCATCCTGATGACCCTGGCCATCTTCCGCCTCGTTTCCCTTCTTATGGCGAGGGTGCGATTCCCCGCCTGGCCCATCTGGCCGGCCGTCCTTGTCATAGCCGGAACTGTGGCTACGGCCGGGAGTGGTTTTACCGGCAACCTCAATTTGTGGGCGGATCAGCGTTTTGCCTGGAAGCTCTATGCATTCGTGGGGCAGCTTCCCAAAGACACCCTGCTGGCCGGGCCGCCGGGAGAGATGGATAACATTCCGATCTTCTCTCGCCGCAAGGTCTATGTCTCGGATGAAGCCAACCAGCCCCTATATGATCGCTATTACCGGGAGATTCGTCGACGCCTTCTGCGGACCTTTGACGCTTACTATGCCAGGGATCCGAAAGTCATTGAGGACTTCAGGAACGAGACCGGCGTCGACTACATGCTGGTCCGCAAGGAGGACTTTACTCACCGGTTTAACCGATCACGCTATTACTCCGAGCCATACAATGCTCGCATTCTGGAGTTGAAGAAGGGGCATTCAGCGGGCGAATTCCTGTTTGCCGATCCGCCCAAGCCGGCGGTGGTTTACGATGACGGGTATTTCCAACTCGTGGACCTGAACCGGTTGACATGGTGATTTTCATCCACGAAGCTACACGAACAAAAACGTTTTTGTTCGTGTTGGTTCGTGCTGGTTCATGGATGAAGATCACCGTGTCACTCCTCCACACGGTAGTTCGGCGCTTCCTTGGTGACGATGACGTCGTGGACGTGCGATTCACGCAGGCCGAGGTTCGAAACGCGAATAAAGCATGTCTTCGTCTGCAGCTCCTTGATATTGCGGACTCCGCAGTAGCCCATGCCTGATCGGACCCCGCCGATCAGCATGGGGATCAGGTTTTCCACGCTGCCTTTATACGGAACGCGGCCTTCAATTCCCTCGGGGACGAGCTTGCGCTCGCTGGCCTCGCCCTCCTGCGCGTAGCGGTCGGCGCCAAAGCCGGTCATGGCGCCGAGCGAGCCCATGCCGCGGTAAGTCTTGTAACTGCGGTTCTGATAGAACACCAGCTCACCAGGCGACTCGTCCGTCCCGGCGAACAGGTTGCCGATCATGATAGAGTCCGCCCCGGCGGCAATGGCCTTGGTGATGTCTCCCGAGAACTTGATTCCGCCGTCGGCAATGACCGGGAGGTTGAAGCGGCGCGCGACTTTGACTGTTTCCATTATCGCGGTGATCTGGGGCATGCCCGCCCCGCTGACGACTCGGGTGGTGCAGATACTCCCTGGGCCCATGCCGACCTTGACGGCATCGCAGCCGGCATCGTACAGATCGTGGGCAGCCTCGCCGGATGCTATGTTTCCGGCGACGACGTCGGCCTTCTTGAGCCGTTTCTTCAGCTCTCGGACAGCCGTCAGGACTCGCCTCGTGTGTCCGTGCGCGGTGTCGACGACGATGACATCCGCGCCTGCGCTTTCGAGGGCCACGCCCCGCTCGAGATAATCACCGGTTGCTCCAACCGCAGCCCCGACACGCAACCTGCCGAAAGAATCCTTGGCGGCGTTTGGATAGGTGATCATCTTCATGATGTCTTTGACGGTGATCAGTCCTTTCAGTTTGAAGTCCTCGTCGACCACCAGCAGCTTCTCGATCCGATGCGCGTGCAGCTTCTTCTTGGCTTCCTCCAGCCCGATCCCTTCCTTGACCGTCACCAGGTCTTTCTTCGTCATCAGATCCGCTGCGGTCAGGTCCATGTCTTCGAGAAACCGAAGATCACGGTTGGTGAGGATGCCGACCAGCTTGCCTTGGCTGTCCGTTATCGGCACGCCGGAGATCCGGTAACGGCTCATGACATCGAGCACTTCCCGAATGCTGGTTTCGGGTCGCACGGTAACGGGATCGACAATCATGCCTGATTCCGATCGTTTCACCTTGTCGACTTCCGCGGCCTGTGCGGCAATAGAGAGATTGCGGTGGATGATTCCTATTCCTCCCTGCCTGGCCAGCGCGATCGCCAGCCGAGCCTCGGTCACCGTGTCCATGGCTGCGGACGAGAGCGGAATATTAAGCGGAATGTTTCTGGAGAAGACGGTCTTCAGGTCGGTTTCACCTGGAAGGACGTCGCTTTTCGAGGGAACCAGAAGAACATCGTCAAACGTGAGAGCTTCGGGTATTTCCATTGCGGAATTATATACTCCCGCGGATCGACGCGGATAGGACGCGGATCAGCGCAAAAAAATTTCGTAGAAATATCGGGTCGCGCGTTATGGATAGTATGAGACAAGAACTCGTACACCAGGAACTCTCCTACCAGATCCTCGGTTGTGCTTATGAGGTGTACAACGAACTCGGACCATTTTACCGAGAAGCAGTGTATGTAACCGCGCAGTTTTCTGCGAGCGCCCATCGTGGCCGGACTCTCCAGAGTCCGGTGCCGGGCTCGTTTTTTGAGCCCGGCCAAAAGACG
>JBHGBF010000192.1:0-11199 GCA_041946865.1 Acidobacteriota bacterium
CATCCATAGGTCACGTTTCCCCAGGCCCCCGTTGTTATCCCGGACGGTCGGTTTTCCCGCCTGAGGGGTGACCCTCCTCACACTTTTTTTCTGGCTTTCACCGCGCCTGGTGTCATATGATGCCGCTGTGATCGCGGTTACCGGATTGACATAGCGGTCGCCTCCATGCGTGATGCCGCTCACAATCCCGTTGGATCACGTGGTAACACGACGTGCGACCTTCCTATTCGAGAAGGCGCAGGAGGTTCCAACAGGCGAGGTAATCATGCGAAACGAGCGCGGCGTTGCAATGCTGATTGCATTGGTCGTCGCTGTCCTGCTTTCCCTTCTCTGCCTTTCCCTCACGATGTCCAGCATGGGCGAAATGCAGGTCAGCACTGAATTCGAGAACCACGAGAAAGCTCTCCTGATTGCCGACGCGGGTTACAACGCGGAAAAGCAGCGGATGCGGGGAGACGATCTCGACACTCTGCTGGCCAGAACGACCAACGTCACTGTCTACAAACCCGATCCGGCTGTCGAAAACTGGGCCATGAGAAATCCGATTTCTCCGATTGACGCCCGCAACGTCGACTTTGCCCACATGCCGACAGGCGGCACGTCGACACCAGTCAGCGGCCTGCTGACGCCGGCAACCGGGACGCTGGTGGCGGGGGGCCGATACTTTGCCAGGCTGACGGACAACGATGACGGGGACGGCAACCGGTTGGCGGACCTGGATGGGACCGTCTATCTTCGAGTCATCGGCATCTATGCAAATGCTTCAGCAGAAAGCAGTTCGGGCAAGAACTCCGTGGCGATCATCGAAGCCGAGCTGCACCGCGACACCAGCCTCCAGATGACCTCTCCGTTCTCGATGATAGGGCAGCACGTCAACGCCGATTTCCAGGGCCAGCCGTTTCTGGTTGATGGTTACAACCATCCCGGTCATGCGTATGATTACGACAAAGCAAAGCATCAATCGCCGAAGGACGATGAAGGCCTGGTTCCCTTCTATGGGATGAATTGTCTCTACAAGACCCCGGGCACGGAGAACGCACAACCGGCCGTCAATGACATCATCGCCGCTCTGGACAAAGTGCCGGAGAACGTGACCGGGATTGGCGACAGTCCTTCTGTCACCGATGGCACCACCGCCTTGACCGGCGACCAATTGAACGTCCTGGACCCGGCGTATATGCAGGGGCTTGCGACCAAGCTCAAGGCGATCGCAGATATTGCGCTGCCGGGCGACTCCACCCTGAACACGGCCGGTTACGGAACCTACGACAACCCCAAGATCACGTACGTCAACGGCGACTGCAATCTCCGAGGCGGGTTTGAGGGAGCAGGAATCCTGGTGGTGACCGGCGACCTGTCCGGGAACGGCAGCTTCTACTTCGAGGGCCTTATCCTCGTCTTGGGCACGGGTGTCGCTTCCTTTGAAGGATCCAACAAAGTGGTTTTGGGGGGCGTGCTCCTGGCCAATTTCGAAAACGATGACTCGGGTGTCAGCTTCGGCACGACCAGCCTTCGCCTGCACGGGAACGATCAGTTTCTGTTCAGCGGCGACGCCATCAATATGGCCGTCAACATGACGACCATGCGGACACTGTCGTGGCGCGAGGTCACTCCGGAAGTCGAACCTCTGATGGCCCAGGTGGAGCAGTAGGATAGCCTTCCAACATCCAGTCCTGTCCCAGGCGTCTGATTCGGGGATCCCGCAGCTGGATAGCGCACGCCAGCTCTGGGATGTCGAGAGCGCCGATCGCCGGTATTCCCTTACTCCCCAGGACCTTCGGCGCATAAAAAAAAGCGATCTTCTGCACCACGCCTGAAGCCAGCGCGGAGGCCGCTATCTGCCCTCCTCCTTCAATCATCACGCTGGTGATCTTCTGTTCCCCCAGCGTCTTCGCGGCACAATTCCAATCGAGACCGGTGGCGCTCCTTCTGACAGGCAGCAGGAGCGCCTTCTCTCGCAGCGCCGCGACGCGATCGGGCGGGACGCCGGGATCGTGGAAAATCACGACGGTACCCGGAGACGAAAAGACTCGCGCCTGTGGCGGCGTCCGAAGGTTTGAGTCGAAAATGATCTTCGTCAGAGCCTTTCGCCTGGTTCCGCGGGTATCGAGGGAGGGGTCGTCGCGCAGGACAGTGCCGATCCCGACCAGCACGGCGTCGTACTCGTATCGCAGTTGGTGAACGACGTGACGGGCCGGCTCGTCGGTGATCCAACGCGACTCGCCTGCAGCGGTCGCAATGCGACCGTCCAAGGTGAGCGCGAGCTTGAGCAGCGCGAACGGACGCCCGGTTTGTATGAAGTGGAAGAATTTCTCATTCAGCCTGGCTGATTCGTCCCGGCAGAGCCCCTCCTGCACCTCGATGCCGTTCTGCATAAGGGTGGTGATTCCCCGCCCGGAGACCAGCGGATTCGAATCGCGGACAGCGACAAATACTCGGCGTATACCGGCGCCAACCAAGGCGCCTGCGCAGGGCGGCGTGCGTCCAACGTGCGAGCAGGGCTCAAGGTTAAGGTAAAGATCAGCGCCCCTGGCCAGGGCTCCCGCCTGTCGGAGCGCGACTATTTCGGCATGGTCCTTTCGCTCATAGAGGTGGTAGCCTTCGCCGACGATCCGACCGTCGCGGACGATGACCGCACCCACCAGCGGATTCGGGCTCACTCTTCCGACGCCGCGGCGAGCCAGCTGGAGGGCGCGTTTCATGAAGTGCAGGTGGTCAGTGTCGGCTGGCATAGCTTCTGTTGCCGGCTGCCGGTTGCGCGTTGCCCTGACACTCAGGTCAACTGGCTGCCGGCCGTCTCCGGCTGGGCGACCCGGCGCACTCTCATGGTATGTATCCGACGGCGGTCGGCGCTTAAGACCTCGACTTCAAGACCGTCGATCGTCATGGTTTCGCCGGCGACGGGGACCCGGTTGAGCGTCAAGACAACCAGGCCGGAGATCGTGGTCACGTCCTGTTCCCCGAACTCAACGCCGAGTGCCTCTTCCACCTCCTCCAGACTCACTCCGCCGCGGACTATGTAGTTGCCGTCCCCTTCGTAAGTCAGGTCCACGCGGCGAAGCTCGTCCTCATCCCTGATCTCCCCGACGATTTCTTCCACCAGGTCCTCGATCGTCACCAGGCCGGCGACGGCGCCGTATTCGTTAATGACAATGGCCAGATGTTCGGCGTTGGCCTGCATCTCTTTCAAGAGCTCGGCGACCCGCTTTGTCTCGGGCACAAACCACGGCTTGAGCAGCAGCTGAGTGATCGTGTCGTCTTCGTGGGCCGGGTCAAAGGCTGCGAGCAGGTGCTTGACATAAGCGATACCGACGATGTCATCCAGACGGTCACGGTAGACGGGGATTCTGGAATGCCTGCTGGAGACAAACAGGTCGCGCAGATCGGCAATCGTGCACTTTTCCTCAATGGCCACGATTTCCGAACGGGGAGTCATGATCTCGCGGACCAGCGTGCTGCCGAATTCGAGAGCGGACTGAATCAGCTCGCTTTCCTCCTTCTCGATGATCCCCTCCTCCTCTCCGACGTTCAGGAAGGCCTGAATCTCTTCTTCACTCGGCTCCTCGTACTCCTCCTCTCCGTTTGTCCACTTTTCGCGCTTGGCTTCCGCGGTCGTCAATACCCGGGACAAAGGCCAGCTTATCCACCGCAGGATGGAGTGGAGGGTGCCGATGACCGGTAAAACACCGAGAAGCACACGTTCCGGATTGTGTTGTGTGATCAACCGGGGAAGGAGTTGCCGGAAGAGATAGACGGCGAGGATCAGGAGACCGACGGACAGGAGGTACGGGTGACGCAAGCCTGATCCGGCCAGGATCACGGTGACCAGTACGGCGCCGATTACCTGCAGGACCTGGATCCCGAATTCAATGGGAAGGAGAAAATGGCGTGGGTCCCGGGACAGACTGGCAAGGACCCCGCTCGTTCCGTTCGCCCTTTCCGCGAGGACGCGCAAGGAAACGGCCGAAAGCCCAGAGACCGAGTTGTGTACGACTGACAGGAAGCAGACCCCCAAGCCTACGAGAAGTGTGACTGAAACAGCTGTGTACAAGCCAATCAACTGAGCGAGAATTCTCCTTTCAAGCGGTCTTCCAGTTCTTTCATCTCTCCGTCATCGACCGTATGATCGTATCCGAGGAGATGCAGGAGACCGTGCAGCATCAAAACGTTCAGCTCCTGTTCGAGCCCCGCCTTCTTTTGACGCTCGGCGGTTTCGACTGAAATCAGGACGTCGCCGAGATAAGCCTCAGCGGCGGAACCGTTGTCTTCGAGCCCGGCCGGGAATGAGAGCACATCAGTCGTCTTGTCGATTCCGGCAAACTGTCGGTTAAAGCGTTTCATGGCCGCGTCGCTGATTAAGACCACGACAAATCCGGCACGAAGGCCGAGGCGGACTGACAGCTGCCGCGCAAACGCAAGCAGAGGCCGTGTGTCGACGACCAGCTTCCTCTGCCTATTGAATACGTGAATTTTCGGACCGTCTTTCCTCAAGGGGCGTATTGAAATTGAACCCCGGATACTCGATCCGGTGATGGTGTATACCGGCGATGACCCTGACAAAAGCCCGTGAAATGTCCTCCAGGTCTTTCAGCGTGATATCGCATTCGTCGAACTGTCCATCCTGGATGGTCGATTGGACCAGGCGTCTGATCATCCCTTCGATCTGGCTGGGGGTCGGGTCTTGCAGAGTGCGGGCCGCGGCTTCCACCTGATCCGCGAGCATGAGAATGGCCGCTTCCCGGGACTGGGGTCTGGGCCCTGGGTACCGGAAATCTTCCTCGCTGATATTCGGATGCTTGTCGTCGGCGGCATCCCTGGCTTTTTGGTAGAAGTACGTCATGAGGCGGGTGCCGTGGTGTTGGGGTATCATGTCCCGCACTTTCGGGGCGAGCCCAATCTCATCCGCCATGGCCAGGCCGTCCTTCACGTGACTGGCCAGTATCAGGCTGGACATGCTGGGAGAAAGGTTCTCATGTTTGTTGGAGCAATAGATCTGGTTCTCGACGTAGTACGAAGGTTTCTTCAGCTTTCCGATGTCGTGATAATAGGCGCCGACCCGCACCAGAAGCGCGTTTGCTCCGATCGCTTCAGCGGCAGCCTCAGCCAAGGTCCCCACTACAATGCTGTGGTGATAAGTTCCGGGCGCCTCCACGGCGAGCCGTCGCAGGATCGGCTTGTTCAAATTGGACAGTTCGAGAAGCCGGATATCGGTTGTCACATCGAAAAGAGACTCGAGGACAGGGAGAAGCAGCGAGGCCAGCATGGCGGCGAAAAGCCCGCTCAAAAAGCCGCCGGACAGCCGGACCGTGAGTGCCATCCAGCCAAGGGCCGTGGTCGAGGCATAAAGGTGAAGAGCCACGATGGTGATCACATTCACGAAACCGATGATCAGGCCGCCTCGAATAATGGCCAGCCGCTCCCGGTAGTGGTCGAGAACGTATGCGGCCGTCAGGCTGCCGGCCAGCGAGTAGACCGACAAGGACACATGACCGGTCAGAAGCCCCACGAAGACCGCGAATATGAGTGAGAAGAGTACGGCTACATTGGCGTCCACCAGCAGGACGACGAGAATGGTCCCGGCCGCTACGGGCGCCAGGAAGTAGAAGTTGAGGGGGTTCTGCAGGCTCTCGGCGATAACCGTTTCCGAAAGGACGTCGGCGAGTCCGACAAAGACCTTGGTGATTAAAAGCGCCCCGGCCAATACGAGCGCCAGCAGAAGGTAGCGCGGTTTGATCTTTGCGCGCTTCTTCTGGAAAAGCACCAGGTACTGCCAGAGGGTAACCATGAAGAAGGTGACAAGCACCAGGATGCCGAAAAACCGGGTCAAGACCCGGTAAGGCTGCTTCAGTTTCTTGAGATGGCTGAGCAGGACCAGGTTCTGGCTGGTAATCTCATCTCCCGCCCGGACGATGGTCCGACCCTTCTTGACCTGGATGACTACGGGGTCCACTTCTGCCTCGGCCTGCTGCTCGAGGCTGCGGGTTTCTTCTTCGCTGAAGATCAGGTTCGGACGAAGCCAGCTGTCAAAAGAGGAAATGAGGACCTTCTTCTCCTCCGCGTTCACGGCAGTCAGCTCGAATTCGTTCTGCCGCAGCAGCTCTTTGGCGCGGTTCAGGTCACGAACGGCCATCCAGTCCGTCAGCGGTTCCCGGGAACCCGTGACACTGTTCCTCACTTCGATGCCGCTCTTGAACTGGTAGCGAAGGAGGATATCCCGGTTCTCCACGACTCCGGGGGGCTTGAGCGCCTCCATCAGGATCTTGATCAGCTGGTTTTCCAGGTCGCGGGAAAAAGAGTGGTCAAAACAGATGCGCAAAACCCGGGGCTGGCGCAGCTCGGGGATCCGTTCGGCGAGGTCGCGCAGAAGGCGCTCCTGGGAATCTTTGGGAAGCGGGCGATCAGGGCCCAGGCGAAGGCGCGCACGTTCTTCTTCCAAAGCCGCCCGGCCGGTTGCAAAGGCGCGTTTCAGCTCGGCCTCAATCCTGCTGTTGACTCGCATGTCGAAGGTGAAGACCGCCGGAACGCGGGCCAGCGCTTTTTCGAGCTTCTCGGCCGTAGCCTCCGGGTCCTCGACCGTGAAGTCTTGCGGGGCTTCGACTGTCTGGGAGGCCACGTCACCGACTTTGTGGTCGGGGATGCTTTGGAACTGGTAGCCGACCAGCAGCAGGGTGACGACGAGACAGATCCCCAACCCAGTGAGCAGTTCGAGGAGGGTGAGCTGGCCGAGAAACCGGGCACGCCACCGGCCCAATCCAACCAGGAATCTCCTGATGCTGACCTTCTTGTTTCTCCGCCCGTTGGGTTTTTCAGCCATCTCTTAAAGGCAAGACGACTCTCGTCCTGCCAGGACCCGGCGCGAGGCGCGGTTAACTGCAACGTTCAGCTTCGCTTGGGATCGTGCGACCGCTGAGCGGGTCACTAGATGAGCAAAGGCACCTGGCCTCGTCGCGCCTTATTATAACATTGTTAGAGTTAGCCTTCGAGCCGTTTAAACAAGAGGCATGCGTTGGTCCCGCCGAATCCGAATGAATTCGACATCGCGTAGGTGATCGAAGCTTTCCGTGACACGTGCGGGACATAGTCGAGATCACATTCTGGATCGGGGTTATCCAGGTTGATGGTCGGGGGAATGATCTGATCGCGCAGAACCAGGGCGGTGATTCCCGCTTCCAGACCTCCGGCGGCGCCGAGCAGATGCCCGGTCATGGATTTCGTCGAGCTGATGGCCAGTTTCCGTGCCTGGCTGCCAAAAACGCTTTTGACCGCCAGGGTCTCGATCCGGTCGTTGGGCGGCGTGCTGGTCCCGTGGGCGTTGATGTAGTCGACCTGTTCCGGTCCGATGCCGGCGTCCTCCAAGGTCGCCTGCATGACGCGTACCGCGCCGTTGCCGTCATCCGGCGGAGCGGTGATGTGGTGAGCATCGGCACTCATGCCGTAACCCACGACCTCCGCCAGTATCGGGGCGTTACGCCGCCGCGCATGCTCCAATTCTTCCAGGATGACGATGCCGGAACCCTCGCCGACGACGAATCCGTCACGATCACGATCAAAGGGGCGGCTGGCCTTTTCGGGCTCGTCGTTCCGTGTCGACAGCGCCCGCATGGAGGCAAAACCGCCAAGCCCCATCGGGGTGATGGCCGCCTCGGAGCCTCCGGCTATCATGACGTCGGCAGCGCCGCGCTGGATGATCTTGAAGGAGTCGCCGATGGCATGTGCGCCTGCTGCACAGGCCGTGCAGGTGGCCGAATTCGGGCCGCCGGCGCCGAAGCGGATCGACACCTGACCCGAGGCCAGATTGATGATGCTGGCGGGAATAAAGAAGGGCGATATTTTCCGCGAGCCTTTCTCCAGGTAAGTCTGGTGCTCCCTCTCGATCGTGGCAAATCCCCCGATACCTGACCCGATATAGACCCCGACTCGCGGGGCGATTTCCGGCGTGATAACCAGGCCGGAGCTCTTCACCGCGATCTCTGAAGCAGCCAGCGCAAACAAGATAAAACGGTCCATCTTGCGGGCGTTCTTGGCGTCCACGACCTGCAACGGGTCGAAGTTCTTGACTTCGGCAGCGATGCGCGTCGAGAAGTCGCTGGCGTCAAAGCAGGTTACCGGCCCCACCCCGCTTTTGCCTGCGAGAAGCGCCCGCCAGCTGCTTTCCGTGTCTAAACCAAGGGCGCACACTAAACCTGCCCCGGTTACCACTACCCTTCTTTTCAAGTCTGTCCTGATGCTCCTGGGGAATTTACTTCTGATGGGCCTTTATGTAGTCGACTGCATCCTGAACCGTCTGAATCTTCTCGGCATCTTCGTCAGGGATTTCAATGTCGAAGTCTTCCTCGAACTTCATGACCAATTCGACCGTGTCCAGAGAATCGGCTCCGAGATCATCTACAAAATGAGCATCCGAAACAACGTCTTCGTCTTTCACTCCCAACTGATCGACTATAATTGATTTTACCTTTTCCTCAACCGATGCCATGTCTCCTCCGTTTCAGTCCCTGCCAATGATGGCGACGGCTACATGTACATGCCGCCGTTTATATTTAGCACATGACCTGTAATATATCCAGCCTCTTTTGACGCCAGGAAACAGACGCCGGACGAGACGTCATCGACGTTTCCGATCCTCTTCATAGGGATCAGATTGAGGAGATCCTGGCGCGCTTTCTCTCCCAACCTGGCCGTCATCTCCGTCTCGATGTAACCCGGGGCCACGGCATTGACCGTAATGCTTCTCGATGCCACTTCCCGGGCCAGCGCCTTGGTGAAACCGATCAGCCCGGCCTTGCTGGCCGCATAGTTCGTCTGGCCGGGGTTGCCCATCTCTCCGACGACCGACGCGATGTTGATGATTCGTCCGTAGTGCTGCCGCAGCATGGTGGGCAGCACTTCCCTCGACATGAAAAAAACGCCGTCGAGGTTGGTCGCCAGGACCTGACGCCACTCCTCGTCTTTCATTCTCAGCAGCAGGTTATCCCGGGTGATCCCGGCGTTGTTCACCAGGATGTCGATCCTCTCGAGCTTCTCGGTCACCGTCTTGACCGCCGCGCGAACCGCCTCGATGTCTGTCACGTTGACGGCAACGCCGGTGGCGTCGTAGCCGGCGCTTCGCAGCTGGTCGACGCAGGCTTGCACCTGCTCCTCGAACAAGTCGGCTATGACCAGGCGGGCTGAACAAGCGCCGAGCCTCTCGGCAATCCGTCGTCCGATTCCCCTGGCGGATCCGGTCACTAAAGCAACCTGGGATGACAAATCATACATAGACGTGGACCTCCTCTGCAGTTCCAACCTGGGTGACAGCCGTGTCGCGCGCGATCCGACGGACAAGGCCTGAAAGCACCTTGCCTGGTCCGACCTCGACGAACTCGGTGACACCGTCCCGAACCAGCCGCTCGACGTCCTCCACCCAGCGTACCGCCGAGGAAACCTGGCGGATCAGGCCGGCCCGCGCGTCTGCGCCGCGTCTGACCAGGCAGGCGTCGACGTTGTTTACCAGCGGGACGCTGAGATCATTGAATTTTATGGAAGCGAGCTCGGCCGCGAGCCTCTTTTCGGCAGGCTTCATCAGGGCGCAATGAAACGGGGCGCTGACGGGGAGCGGAACCACTTTGCGGGCGCCTTTCTGGGTGGCCAGCTTTCCGGCGCGATCCACGGCCCCTGTGTGGCCTGCGATGACCAGCTGTCCCGGGGCATTGATATTCGCCGGAGAAACGACCTGTCCCTGCGCGGCCTCATCGCAGATGGCCGCCAGCGCATCGAAATCGAGACCTATGACCGCAGCCATCGCGCCGGTGCCCACCGGGACGGCCTCCTGCATGAAACGTCCCCGTTGCCGGACCACGCGGACAGCGTCTCCAAAAGCGAGAGCGCCGGCCGCGACCAGGGCGGAGTATTCGCCGAGACTGTGTCCGGCCACATAGTCCGGTCTTTTGCCCCGGGTTTCCAGAACCCGAAACAAGGCTACGGAGACCGTCAGTATGGCGGGCTGAGTGTGTTCGGTGAGCTTGAGCTGGTCGTCGGGGCCTTCAAAACAGAGCCGGCTGATGGGAAAACCGAGCTGATCATCAGCTTCCCGAAAGACATCCCGAGCTTCCGGAAAAGCCTCCACCAGGTCCCTGCCCATCCCGCTATACTGCGATCCCTGTCCCGGGAAGACGAATGCGCGCATGATCTCGTAAGGATTTAAGGGCTAAGGAGCATGAAGGTGCAAAAACAGGGCCCCGGATCACACGGATAGCGCGAATCGCCTCGGTCCTGTCCGTGTTATCCGCCGGCCTCGTCCTGAACCTTTGACTCGCTATTGTTCTTCGACTTCGATAACCTGGCGGCCCTTGTAATAGCCGCAGTTCGGGCAGACTCGATGCGGCAGGACAGGCGTGCCGCAATTGCTGCAGTTCGAGAGACTTCGAGCGGTCAGAAAATCGTGGGCTCTCCTCTTTCCTCGTCGTGATTTGGAGTGTCGATTTTTCGGGTTAGGCATGATGCCGGTCCTCTTTCATCGTTAAGAGTATTAAGGTTATTTCATTCTCTTCCGAAGATCCAGGAGTGCGTCCCATCTGGGATCGGAAGTCATTGGTTCACAACTGCAGGCCGTCTCGTTCAGGTCCGCTCCGCACTGGGGACAAAGCCCCTGGCAGGCTTCGTCACAGACAGGTTTCATGGGAATCTCGAGCACGATCTGTTCCGAAATCACTCCGCTCAGGTCAAGCTGATCATCCCTGTAGAATCCGATGTTCAGCTCATCGTAACTCAAGGAGATCTCTTCTCCCTCCTTCTCGACTTTAGGATCGGGCCAGTATTCGAGATCCACATCTTTGTTCACGTCGAGATCAACCGGTTTCAGACAACGGCTGCACGCTATTTCGAGCTCGGCATTGATATGTCCGACCACCCGAACCCGATCACCGCTCAAAGCAACCTTCAAGCGGGCATGAGCTGGACGAACCAGAGATGCGGTCTCAGTCCGGATCCGCAGCTGGCTCTCAGAGAAATCCGCCTCAACGAGAAGCGGTTCCCCCCTTTCTCGCAGCTCGTTTATGTCGACGATCA
This sequence comes from Acidobacteriota bacterium, assembly GCA_041946865.1. Classification (GTDB taxonomy): domain Bacteria; phylum Acidobacteriota; class UBA6911; order RPQK01; family RPQK01; genus RPQK01. The sequence goes on from JBHGBF010000192.1 coordinate 11,047, forward strand.
TGAGTAACCTTCTTTGTGGTGGAGTTCTCCCCCAAGAAAGATTGTAGACTCTAGCGTACTGACCCGAAGATTGTCAAGCAAGCCGCGGGCACGCCCACGGACCCGGCAACCTTTTTTTCTTGCTTTCAGGGTAGGGTTGTGCATTGTGGGACG